>RGZZ01000008.1 GCA_010028905.1 Pseudomonadota bacterium
GAGCACGGTGAGCGTGGTGAGGGTGAGGCCGGTGTTCAATCCGCCCGCGTCACGGTCGTAGAGGCCGATGCCGCCGGTGGCGCTCTGGGCGGCCACGTTGGCCGCGCTGATGTTGAGCAGGCCTCCCGTGTTGGTGCTGCTGCTGATGTCGCCCTGGGCCGAGAGAACCACGTTGCGACCCACCACGGCACCGCTGGTGGCGGTGATGACACCGCCCGACTGCACGCTGGCGGTGGAACCGCTGCCGGTGCCCCCCGCGATTGTGTACTGGTTCAGCGAGATGTTGCCCGGCGCGTACACCGCGGTGTTGCCGGTGGTCGGGGTGGTGGTGAAGACGTTCTGGTTGAGCGTGATGCCCCCCGTGGTGGCCACGAGGCACACGTTGGCGCCGGACACACCGTACACGGTGCCGCCGCTGCAGAGCAGATCTTGTTGCACCACGGTGAAGCCGCTGTCGTTGCGAACCTGCAGGTTGCCGCTGTTCGAGGTCGCCGCGAGATTCTGTGCCTGCAGTCGAATGCTGAGGTTGCCGTGGGTCTCGAGCACCGCGGTCGTCGAGACGATCTGATCGCCACTCACCCCGTTGTTGACGATGGTGCCTCCCGGCCCCCCATTTTCAGTACCCGCGTGCACGCTCACCAGGGAAGTCTGATGGCCTGCGCTGCTGGTGCCGAGCACCTGATCGAGGGTGATGTTGCCGCCTGCCTCGAGAGCGATGCGATTGTTGTTGGGGCCGTTGCCGTTGATGAGGTCGACGTCGTGCAACGTGCCCGCCGACTGGTAGCACACCTGCCAGCCCTGGAGGGTGACCGCGTGCGATCCCGCGCCGCAGTCGATGGTGGAGACCCCATTCGAGGTGATGTCCATGTTGCCGCTGAGACCCACCACATCGACGAGGGTGTTCACCAGGTTGGTGCTGCTCCCCGCCGACACCGTGAACGGATTGGCGCCCGACCCCTGCACGTAGATGGGAGCCCGCGTGACGCCATTGTTCTGGTTCACATCGCCCACGTTGGCGCCCCACAGAATGATGTGGTCGGCTTGTACATAGGCCCCCGTGCTGTTGCCAGGGTTGGCGATGTTGCCGCCCCCGGCCGAGGCATCGAGGCTCACCGTGTTTCCCGCGGTGGTTGCCGAGACGTTGCTGTTCAGATAGATGTTACCCGCTGTGGTCTGCACACCCACGTCGTCACCCGCCGAGACGATGTGGCTGTCGATCGAGACCGATCCATCGTTGAGCAGGCACACCGCGCCGTTGGTCTCGATGCCCGTGAGGGTCACCGTGGCCGGGTAGTTGTAGGTGCCGTTGCCATTGTGCTCGGTGTTGTCGTAGGTGCCCACCGTGGTGGCCGAGAGGTTGTGAACGTTCACCAGGCTGTCTGACTTGATGGCCATGTGCGCGGCGTCGGTGACGAGCTGATGCGGCGCCGTGCCCACGGTGCCACCGATGCCCACGGCGTCGAGCAGCATGGTGCTCGACGCCACCACGTCGGTGTTCGTGCCGCTGCCGTGCACGATGCTGTCGCCCACCAGCGTGACGTTGTGGGCGGTGATGGTCCGCGAGATGGTGATATTGCCGCTCTCGGTGCGCAGCATGAGGTCGCCGTACCAGGGGCGGTAGTAGTCAGTGCTCCAGTCGGCTGACGACGTGGGCGACGTCATGCCGTTCACCGTCTGGGTGCTGCAGGCCTGATCGGTGTACGACTGCGACACCACCTCAACTCCCTGGGCATTGCGGATGTAGGTGCCACCAGAAGCGTTGTAGGTCGAGAGGTACGACGTGTTCAGGTAGAGGGGGTGGGTCACATCGGTCGACGAGGTCTCGCCGTTGCCGATGGTCACCGTGCCGTTGTTCACGCTGCTGCGGTTGGCGTCGGCCACGAGAATCGTGTTCGTCGCCACGATGTTGTAGTTGCCCCCGGTGTTGCCCGCACCGAGGTTGTTGAGAATCGACCCGTTCGAGATGACCGCCACCGTGTTCGCGCCGGCCGACGTGTTGGTGTCGGTGATGTTGCCCACCTTGATGTCGCCGTTGCTGTTTGTGAAGAGACTGATGTTGGTGTTGGCGGTGATGCTGCGAACGGTGGCGGTGCCGTCGCTGATGAGCACGACTGCATCAGTGGTGGGGTTGTTCGAGTGCACGTTGATGTCGTGCCCGTTCGCGTAGCCCCAGGCCACCGCTTGAAGGTTGTGCACGTAGGCCCCACCATCGGCGACAGAGAGACCCACCTGGTCGACCAGGGTCGCGAGCAGCAGGTTGCCGGCGCCCGCGCAGGGGTTCGCACCGACGCTGCCCGTGCCGTTCGCGATGGTGATGTCGAGGGTGTGCGCAGTGACGTCGGCATATGTGCTGTGGTTGGCGAGGTCGTAGTTGAGCACGCTCCCACCATTCTGCATCGAGATGGTCACCGCGTCGGCTCGGGCCACGATACCCGCGGTGCCGTTCACCCCGGTCTCGCCATACAGCCGAACATTGCCCCCGTTGGTTGAGGTGACGCTGACGCTGCCGTCGTTGGCGGCGTTGGTTCCCGCCACCACGTCGTGCAGACCGAGAAGCCCGTCGCCCGTGATGGCGATGGAGCCGGCCGACCGCTCGTTGTCGGTCGACACCGCCTGCAGACGGCATACGCCGTAGGTGAGCGAGAAATTGTCGAAATCCATCACACGCTGGTCGCGGAAGCTGCCGCCGGCATAGATCTGATCGAAGTGGTCCATGTCTCCGAGGGCGACGAGATTGATACCGTCAGACGCCGATGCGCCCCCCTCGGTATAGGCGTTGACGTGGGTGTTGGCGCCGGTGAAGACCACCGCACGCGTGTTGCCGATGGAGCCGGTGCCCGCCCCGGTGCGCACCGCATCGAGGTAGACGGTGCCCGTGGTGCTCCCCGCGCTCATGGTCACGTCAGCCACGCCGGGATGGAAGCCCCCGTTGATGTTGCCGCTCAGTGCCACCACCGAGAGGGTGCCGCCATAGGCGCCATAGTTGTCAAACGTGATGTCGCCGCTCCGGTTGTAGAGGTAGACGTTCTCCGCGGTGAGCGCCTGCTCCTGATTGGCGAACCCACTGAGCACCCCGGCAACGAGGTTCAGGTAGTTGCCCGTCCCCCATGTTGCATGGATCTCGCCGCCCGTGGTGGTGAACACGATGTCGGCGGGACGGCTCTGATCGGTCACGTAGATCGAACCGCCCGACAAGGTCGAGTCGAGGCACAGCCGATTCGTCACATCGGTGACGATGGGCACGCTGCTGACCCCGATGTTGCGGGCGGTGAGGGTGACCACATCGGCACTGATGTGATTGCTGCCACTGGCCTTGATGTCACCGCTGTCGCTGGCGATGACGGCGTACGTGTCGGTACCCGTGAGGTCGAATCGGTTGACGGTGATATCGGCCGACGCGCCGGCCGGCGCGATGTTGTGATACGCCAGGCTGGTTCCGTGGGAGACGTCGGTGCTACCCGCCAGGATCACGTTGGCTCCGAGGTTGAGCACATTGCTCGTGAAAGTCAGAAGCAGCGGATTGCTGCTCTGATCGAGGAAGGTGAGGTAGGCATTGCCCCCCGCCGTGATGACGTTGTTGCGACTTGCCGAGGCGTTGTTGTCGGCGAAGATGCGCCCCCCCGTGCTCTTGATGACGAGGTCGCGGGTGACGTGGGTGAGCAGCGACGTGTCATTCGTGTTGTTGCCATCATAGCCGCTGGTGCCGATGTCGCCACCCGCCACGATGTAGGCGTTCACCGCGCTGATGCGGCTGGTGCTCTGCTGCACGATGGTGCTGTTGGGCACGCGGACGTAGGCATTCGTGCCCGCCGTGATGGGATGGGTGAGGGCAAGCTGGCCCGTCGTGGTGAGGTCGACCACATGCGCATCGGCGATGATGCCGTTCACCAGCACGTTGTTGGCTGTGGCGTTGGCCGCCACGCCGCAGCCGCTCACATCGAGGGTGTTGAACGACCCCACCTGGAGATTGCTGCCGGTGTTGGTGTTGTAGAGATACACGTTGCCGGTGAGGTAGTTGCCGTTGCCATCGGTGGCGCCGCTGCCGTTGGCGTTCGTGCTCTCGGCCGCCAGCATCGGCGTGCTCGTGTAGATGCTGTGGGTGTGGTCGCCCACCCCCGTGTTGCCCCACAGCACCACCTGGCTGCCGCTCACCGTGCCTCCACCGGGGGCGGTGTTGGTTGCCGTGATGTTCCCGGTTGCGGCCACGATGCTGGCCTCGCCCGTGGTGGCACCAGCCGTGACGCTATTCTGGTTGAGCGCAACCGATCCGTTGGCATAGAGCGCCACGTTGCGGTCGGCGTTGGTGGTGTAGACGTCGCCCCCGTTGGTGAGGGTGATGTTGCCCGCCGGCGCGGCGAGGGTCACGTTGCCATTGGCGTACACGTGACTGGCCACGGTGAGGTTGCCCGCGGTGTAGACGCACACCTCGGCGTCGTTGGTCTGGGTGTACACGCCCGCGATGGGCGCGCTGGCCGACACGCCGCCGCAGCCGGAGGTGTCGAGGGTGGAATGGGTGTCGATGGTGAGGCCGCTGGCACGGGTGTTGCGCACATAGATGACGCCCTGGGTGCAGGTGGCCGAGAGATGTGACGCATCGATGTTGACGGTGTTGCCCGCGCCCGCCGCGCCGATGGGATTGAAGGTGTTGAGCACGACCGTGTCGGCGTTGATGGAGCCGCCCGTCTGCTCGGTGACCCCCGCCGTGGCCGAGACGATGCTCGCAACGCCACCGGGCGCGTTGATGGTGTGACTCCCCACCGAGATGTTGCCGTCGGCGTAGATGCCGACGTTGCCCGTGCCGGACGTAACATTGCCGCCGCTGAGCGAGATCTGACCGTTTCCTGACGTGGGCGCGGTGAGGCAGATGTCCCCGTAGCCGTAGATGCCCTGCACCTGGGTGCCGCTGAACAGCGTGTTGCGGGTGATGACATCGAACGAGCGGACATTCCACAGGTTGAGCTTGCCGCTGCCGTACGCGGCCACGTTCGGCGCGGAGATGGTAAGCGACAGGTCGGTGCCGCGCCAGATGTTGCCATAGTAGTGGTACTCATCATACCCGTGGGCCACGAGGGCGATGTCGCCGCTCGCCACCACCACGGGTGTGCCCGCGCTGCTGCCCGTGTGGTCGATGATGGTGGCCGTGGTGCTACCCGATGTGAACGGCATGCCCGCGGCCAGGGTGACCACGCTCACGTCGGTGTTGTTGGCATTGATGCCCACGATCTGACCTGCCTCGAGGGTGATGTTGCCCTGCGCCTCGAGACCGATGCTGTGTCCGCTGCCCACGATGGGCGCCTGGGCGACCGACATCGAGCCGTACGTGGCCGCATACACATCGCCGTTCGCCGTGAGACCGACGAGCCCCAAGGGGGCCACGCCGCCGCAGCCGCGGGTATCGAGGGTGGCGAGCGAAGGCGTGAGGGTCAGTCCCCCGTTGATGCCGCTCTCATCGACGTCGACGACGCTGATGTTTCCGGTGTCACTCGTCGCCGCCACGCGCGCGGCGCTGATGTTGAGCGAGGTCGAGGTCGAGGTGGTGGCCCCCACATTGCCCACGGCGTGCAGGACTACATCGTGACCCACCACGCGCCCCCCCGTGCCCTCTTTGATGGCCCCGCCCGCATCGACGCTGGCCTCGTAGCCCGTGTTCGTGCCGCCGCGGATGCTCGCGCCGTGCAGCGTCACGTCACCGCTGGCGTAGACCGCGGTGTTGCCCACGGTCGAGGTCGTGGTGTAGACGTCTGCGGCCACCGTCAGGCTGCCCGTGGGAACCGCCAGGCAGACATTCGAGCCGCCCACGCCCGTGACCGTGTACGGCGAGCAGAGAATGGCGGCCGCGGTGGTGGTGACGCTCTCATCGACCTGTATCGAGACGTTGCCCCCCAGTGACAGCGCCGCCAGGTTGCTCACCATCAGGTGCAGGGCGTTGGCGTCGACGCGGCTGGCCGCAATGCTGCCCGTGGCGCGGATCACGCCGGTGGTCGCGGTGATGAGATCGGGGTGGATGTTGTCGGTGACATTGTCCTGCAAGGTGATGCCGGCGTTGTTGATGACGTAGCCGGTGTGGATGGTCACATTGCCGGCGTTCAGGCTCACCACGTTGGTGTTCGCGCCGCCCAGCAGCTGATCGAGGATGAGGGTCCCCCCCGACTGCAGACCGATGTTGTTGCCGCTCGGGCCGGAGATGAGCGCCACGTCCTCGAGGGTGCCCGCCGAGCTGTAGCACACAGTGCCACCGCGGATGGTGACGACCTTGCCACTGTTCCCGAACACGTCGATGGTGGTCACGGCCTGGGTGGTGTTGGGATTGGTGTCGATGATCTGCATGTTGCCGGCAAGTCCCACCACGTCGATGAGGCTGCTCAGCGTGTTGGTGCTGCTGCCCGCCGAGACGTGATAGGGGTTGGCGCCGCTGCCCTGCACGTAGACCGAGCCGCTGCCGCCCACGCTGGCCCCCCACATCACGATGTTGTCGGCCTGCACGTAATCATCCCAGGTGTTGCGGCCCTGGAAGCCGGCGCTGCCCGTGATCTGTCCCGCGGTGCCGCCGCCATTCGTGCTCGAGGCGTCGAGGCTCACGGTGCGACCGCCGGCGAGGGCGCGGATGTAGGCGCCCACAGTGAGGTTGGCGCCGTTGGTCATCTGGATGGCCACGTCGTTGGTCGTGGAGGTGACCCCGGTGATGTTGCAGTACGCGCCCGTGGTGAGGCTCATGTCATCGGTGAGCGAGAACGCGGTATCCGCCAGGCCCGCCAGGTAGGGGGCGTGGATGTAGATGGGCGCGCCCACGGTCCCCACGTTGCCCGAGCCGGTCTGCGTTCCAGCCGCCGCCGAGAGCACGGCGAAGCTCGAAGCGTTCACATCATAGGAAACTCCGTTCGCGCGCTGGTCAACGATGTTTCCATTGTTGCCGGGGGCGCCGACGGTGGGAGTTCCCGCGAAGATGCAGACGTTGGTACCCGTGAGCGTCTGGAAGATGTTCACGTCTCCCGTCTCGGTGCGCAGAAAGACATCACCGCTCGTACCCGCCATGTTCTGCGGCGAGGTCATGCCATTGACGGTGACCGTCGCCCCCGCGGTGGTGTTTCCGGCATTCGATGTGTACGACACGCCGGTGACGTTGATGGCCCCGGCGGTGCGCACGTAGGTGGGACCGGAGTCGTTGGTGGTGGCGAGATTGGTCGCGTTGATGTAGATGGGATGAGAGACATCGGCGGAAGACGTCTCGGCCGCGCCGATGTGGTAGGCGCCCGTGCCCGCGTGTGTGTTGAAGGCGTCGGCCCGCAGCACCACGTTCACCGCGCTCACGTTGTAATTGCCCAGGGCCGCTCCTGCCCCCAGATTATTGGTGACGTTGCCGCCCGCGATGACCGCCGCGGTGTTGGCCCCGACCGCGGTGTTGGTGGCCGACACATTGCCCAGCTGGATATCGCTGGTGCCGTTGGTGAAGAGCGAGATGTTGGTGTTCGAGGTCACCGCACGCGCGTACGCCGTGCCGTCGCTCACGAGAATCACCGTGTCGGTGGTGGGGCTGCTCGAGCTCACGGCAATCTCATGATTCGTGGCGTAGCCCCAGTTGGTGGCATTGAGGTTGTGGAGGTACATTCCACCGTCATTGATGGTGGCCCCCACATTCGTCACCGAGGTCACCAGCATGGGAACGCCACCGCCGCCATTCGGGTTCTGTCCCACGCTGCCCGGGTTCAAGAGATAGAGGTCGAGATTGAGCGCGGTGACCTGTGGATTCGCAGCGGTCGCGCTGGCGTTGAGCACGTCGCCACCATGCACGGTGATGCTCACCGAATCGCTCAATGCCGTGAGCCCCCCCGTGCCGGTGGCCCCGAACTGATTCGGGTCGCCTACAAGCAGCACGTCCTTGCCACCGGTGGAGGTCACGCTGATGTTGCCGTCACCGGCGAGGCCCGTACCCGCCACGACGTCGTGCAGCACCATCTGGCCGTTCCCGGTGATGTCGACGCTGCCGGCACTCTGATTGGGGTTCGCAGACACCGCCGACAGGGTCACAACGCCCCACGTGGGCGTGGGCGAGGCGGGGAGGTGGAAGCCGGCCGAGTACCCCACATCGGTGTAGAAGTTGTCGTTCACGGGAATGAAGCCGTCGGAGCCCGGCAGGTACCAGTAGGAGGGCTCGCTCACCGAAGCGCCTGCGTAGATCTGATCGATGTGCGCGGCGTCGCCGAGCATCTGCAGGTGGATGCCGTCGGTTGCGGCAGACGCGCCACTCACGGTGTAGGCGTTCACATGCATGGTCGCGTCGGTGAGCTTCACCGCCGCTGTGTCGCCAATGGAACCGGAGCCCGCATGACTTCCCTTCACCGCTTCGAGGTAGAGGGTGCCGTTGGTGAGGCTCGCGTCGGCGTAGGCGCCGCTACCCCCCTCGATGCTCCCGTTCAGGGTGCGCAAGAAGAAGATGCCCCCATTGGCCTGGTAGCCGATGCCCGCGCTGTTGTCGAACGTCACGTTGCCGGTGGCGTCGGTGAGATAGACGTTCTCGGCGGTCTGGCTGCTCTCTTGGTTGGCACGCCCGGTGAGGAGGCCACCCGACAGGTGCACGTAGTCGGCGCGGCTGTTGTTGGCACCCCAGTTGGCATTCACGGTGCCGCTGTGGGTGACGAGGTAGAGGTTCGAGGGCTTCGTGGTGTCGTCGAGATACAGATTGCCGCTGACCTGCAGCGCGTCGGCGGCCAGCACGCCGGCGGTCTGCACGAGAATGGGATGGGCGTTGGTGCCGATGTTCTGGCCGATGAGCGTGGTCGAGGCCGTTGCGAAGATATCTACCGTGCTCGCCGAACCCAGGAGGCTGCTGATGTTCGCGCTGGCGTCGCTCAGGTAGATGGCGTGAATGGGATTGGCGGCCGTGGCAATGCCGTTGAGCCGAAGGTTGCTGGTGCCCGTGTTGATCAGCCCCAGGTCGAGGTTGCCAAACCAGCTGCTGCTCGCGCCCGGCGTGAGATTGAGATTCAAAACGCCCGATCCGGTGGTCTGGGTGATCTGGTCGTTGCTCACGCTGTCCTTGATGTAGACGGAACCGTCGTTGCTGGTGACGCTGAGGGTGTGGTTCACCGCGCCATTGATGACGATGGGGTTTCCGCTGGTTCCGATGTGCGCCCCCGACGTCTCGGTGGTGAGCAGCACCGTGGGAACGCCCACCGTGCCGCTGCGCTCGATGGAGCCGCCCACAGAGGTGATGTTCCACTCTCCGCCTGTGGTGGCGGTGATGTTGCCCAGGGTGACGGTGGCATTGCTCGTGTCGGTGAACAGCACCATCGCGCCGCCCGTGCTGCCGGTAAGGGTCGAGGGGGTGTAGCCCACGGTGGGCGCGCCCGAGATGTCCACCCGCCCATTGTTTGTGGTGATGTTCATGTACGTGGGCGAGATGCTCTCGTTCACGTACACCGAGCGGCCAGCCGCATCAGACTTGATCCAGAGATAGGGCGTGTTCACCTGCACCGACGACCCGTTGCTGCCGATGTCGTAGTTCACGGCCTCAAGCGAGACGCCGTGCGACGCGGTGATGGTGCCGCCCCCATTGACGATGCTCCCGTTGTTGGCCTGGGCGGTGAGGTCGCTGACGGTGTAGTTCCCCACCGTGATGTTGCCGTTGGTCGAGACGAGGTTTGCCGTTGTGGCGGTGACCGTGCCCGCTCCCGTGATGGCGCCCGATGTCGCGTTCAGGGTGTGGGCGTAGAAGGTGCCGAGATTGATGGTGTTCGCCGTGACGTTGGTGAGGCTGACATCGGTGCCGAGCCAGCCCGAGGTCGACGTCGAAGCCGTGGCGCCGTTGCCGTGCATCGTGAGGTACTGATTGGTGCTGCTGGTGTAGCCCCGCAGGTAGACGTCTTGACCGGTCCCGGTGAGGTTGACCGCCACGTTCGTGGGGAGCGAGCCGTAGCCGCTCGTTCCCGACACCGTCATGGGCGATCCAGAAGATCCCACCTGCGTGCTGTAGGTACCGTTGACCGTAAGGCTATCGGTACGAAGGTTCGGGACGCTGCCGCCGTCCCCACCCGTGGTGAGCGACCCTTGCGTGTTCAAGACGATTCCCTGGGGTGCATCGAGCCCGGAGTTGTATCCCACGGCCATGTTCACCAGGTTGGCCGTGATGGTTCCCACACCAGAGGTGTGGATGCGCATGGAGTAATCGCCGTTGGTGTACTGGCCGTAATACCAAGAGCCTCCGCTGTAGTCGCTCTGACTCGAGAGATACAGGTTGTTGGCCGAGATGTTCAGGCTCACGTTCGGGTAGAGGTTGATGTCATGGTCGGTGGTGTGGTAGTAGCTGGAGTAGCCGCCATAGGTGTAGTGGCGCACGTCGAACTCGACGGTGTCTCCCGCGATGTACACGGTGCCGGCGGTCACGCCCTCGATGCTTTCGACGGTCTGGTAGCTGTAGCTCGAATAGGGGTTGTCGTTGCTGCTCACGATGTAGAGCACCGTCGGGTCGACCAGCCAGGTTCCCCCCGTGCCCGGCTGCACGCCCCCTTCGAGCTGCACCCGGCTGCCCGAGGTCTCGATGAAGCCCCCCTTGCCCCCGGGCCCGGGCAGCGTGGTCATCTGCGAGCCCTGGCGGGTGACCAGCGTTCCATCGGAGTCGATCTTGATGCTGCCGCCGTTCGACCCCGCACCCGATCCGTTGGCGCTGAGAACCGAGCTCGGCCCTGTCACCGTGGCTTGTGTCGAGTGCACGTCGATGGCGCCAGCGTTGGAACCCCCAAGCCCGTCAACACGAATGATCCCGTTGTTCACCGCCACACCGGACGCACCCACGAGCGACACGGTGCCATCCGGATTGGCTGCCATGCTGCCGGCCTCGACCACGCTGTGATTGGTGATCACCTGCGACAGCAGCGTGCTCAGCGCAGCCTGGGGAACCACCACCGTGCCGGGCTTGCCTGTCATCCCAGGCATCGACCAGTTGATGAGGTTTCTGCCGTCGAAGTTGAGCGTGATCTTCTCGCCCGCCCCGAGCACGACCTTGCCCAGGTTGCAGACGATGAGGCCCTCGTTCGAGACCAGGGGAGCGGTGAGAACCGCGTATCCCCCGTCGGTGACCGTGATGGTGCCCTGGTTCACCACGGACGCGAGCTTTGCATTGGGATCTTGCGACAGGTTGTATCGCCCCGCGAGGAAATCAGAGTCAGACATCTTCAATGTCGAGACGAGCAGGCCGGCGGTGTTCACCACTGAGGTCGGGGTGAAGAGCACGCCGTTCGGATTGAGCAGGAACACCTGACCCGTGGCGCTCAGCTGCCCTCTGATGATCGACGGATCGCCCCCCGTCACGCGGTTCAAGATGATGCTCAGCTGACCCGGCTGGAGGATGCGCACCGCCTCGTTGGGATTGATGCTGAACGAGCGCCAGTCGATGATGGCGCGACTGGTGAGCTGCTCGATGGTGGTCACATTCGGACCGGGCTTGACCACCACGTTGCCGTGCTTGACCGTTGGATCGGTGGGACTGGCTGCAGACGGCAAGACAAGTGCCGCGAAGAGCCCTCCCACGGCGACCAGCGCCCGGATGTGCTTCACTGCTCGGGTTGCGATGCGAAATGCCATGGCGATCTCCTCGAGTGCCCGCTGGACGCGCGGCCGAAAGGTCGCACTTCCAGCAATCCATATGGGGAGAGATCGGCCTTTTCGGCCGATCTCCTAGAAATCGTTGGAGAAGAAGATGTAGGGCACCAGATGGCGCCCCTGGGTGCGGGTCAGGAAGTTGTTGCCGATGGGGTAGCCGAGGTCGAAGTTGAGGGTCATGTCCTTGGTCGGGTTCAGGCGAAAGCCGAGCCCGGCGCCAGTGAGGTCGATGCTGGGAATGCTTCCCGGCGGCGCGCGCAGCTGCCAGGCTGCGCCGTGGTCGACAAATGCGGTGATGGCCAGGGTCTCCGGATGCTCCGCGATGGGCATGTAGCGGAACTCGGCGTTCACGTTGTATCCGGAGTCACCGAGATAGGAGGCCTGGAAGTAGCCGCGCACCGTGTCAACGCCGCCCAGGCCGTACTGGTTTGCGGTGGGCAGGCGCTGGGTAGAGATCTGTGTGCTGCCCCGCAGCAGCAGCAGGGAGTGCTGGCCCAGGCGCTGCACACGCGCCAGGTCCGCAAGCCACACATCGAAACCGCCACCCGCGGCGTTCGTCGACCGCGGGTCGTTCGTGCGCATGCCGCCTACCCAGAGGCCCAGATCCTGAATGAGTCGCACGCCACCGATCCAGCGACCATCGCTGTCGGTGTGCGCCGTTGTGAAGCCCACCTGCACAGCGCGGAGATAGTCCCGGCTGTTCTCGATGCCGAACAGCGAGTTGTGGATGTTCTGCACCAGGAAACCGGCCTGGAGGTCGAGGTCGTGCTGAGGCTCGCGGATGAACGGGTGTGAGATCTGCAGCCCGTACACCGCGGCGGTGCCACGGATGTCGAGGGCCTGGAGCTCCTGTCCCACCGCGAAGGCGGCATTGCTGTAGGAAGCGACGAGCTTCGTCCCGTCATAGCCCAGCGGATGGGTGTAGGCGACCACCCCGGTGAACACGCCCTGGGCCGCCAGGCTCTGGAACCCGTGCATGACGAGCTCGTCGGCCGCGCCGGTGAGGTTCCCGAAATGCGCGGTGGCCCCGGGACGGTTGTAGCCGTTGAGACGGGCCCCATAGTTGTTGAAGTCGACACCGAACCCCATCGGGTTGTGATCTTCAACGTTCAGGGTGACATCAACCGTCTCCGGCTTCTCCCCCGGCTCGATCACCGTGCTGGCCTTCATGCCACGCAGCTCGTTGACGAGCAGCACCGCCCGTTCGAACTTCTCCCGGCGCGGATACGGATCCCGCAGCGCGTCATCGAAGTAGTGGCGCAGCAGCGGGGAGGCGTAGTTCTTGTTGCCCGCGACCTTGAATGTGCCGAGCTTGTTCTGCACCACGTAGAGGCGAACGATGCCGTCCGCGCCGATGCGCTGCTGCGGCACGAGCACCCGAACCGTGAACCAGCCGTGATCGAGGTAGGCGCGGGTCAGCGCGTCCGCCACGCCGCGAATGCCCTGGAACGTGAGCGCCTTGCCCTTGTACGGGGAGAGCACGCGATCGACGTCGCGCGCATCGAGCAACGTGTTGCCCTCGACTGTGAAAGCCGTGACGGTGATCCTGGCCGTAGCATCTGTTCCGCCGGCAACCGCGATGCGACTGAGAAGCAGAACGGCAAACACAATGACAGACAGGCATCGCTGCAGCAACCCCAGCCTGACGATTGCACGCTCGCCGTGCGACATGTCCCCTCCTTCAACGCAAGAAGACCAGGCCACGCACGATCCGTGCACGACCCGGCATTTCCTGTCTCTCCCTACGGCGCACGCCTGAGGGCCCGAGCGCGGTTCCCCGAACAGGAACTACGAGCACCGCAGTCCGGCTTGTGCGCATAAAGCGCTGATGACACCATAATAGTTCAAGATGTCGGGCGCGTCAAACCGAGGTGACGCGCCGATGGTCGGCGGTGCAAGGCGGGGCCGAAAGGAGGGGCCACGGGGGACGGACTTCAGAATCGCAAGCACTCGCTGGACAGGAAACTGCGCACTCCAACAGCCGTCGTGACCCATCAGACGCCGTAGTAGAAGCCCATTTGGGCTTATATCGTGTAGTAGAAGCCCATTTGGGCTTGTAATCGCGGGAGGGACCGCGGGAGGGAGTGCCCCCCTCCGCTACCGCTTCACCCCACTGCGCCCTCGCCGCCGGCGGCGGCTTCGCGGTACTGACGTCCGCGGTCGGCGATGATGGCGCCTGCTTCGAGGCGCTGCTGGCCCTCGCGCACCTGGGCTGTACCCTCGTGTTCCAAGGAGGCGCCTTGTGTCTGTGCCTCGCGCGCGGAAGCGAGCATCTCGTCGGCCTTGCGCTGCCCGCCGAGGGCCCCTTCCACGATGACCCAGCCATCGGCCGCCGTGGCGCGACCTGCGGCCATCGCCCCCTGCGCCTCGCGCAACTCGGCGGCTGCAGTCTCCTCAGCGGTGCGCGCCCGCTGCCCACGCTCGAGTCCGATGCCCACCTCGCGCAAGCCGCGTCCGACGTGGCGCTGGGCGGCGCGCTCGTTCACGCGCCCGTCGTGAAGCTTCTCGAGACCGGCTTCCTGGCGGGCGTGGGCGCGATTCTCCCGATCGAGCGCGGTGTGCAGGTTGCCCAGGCCCTGGTCGACCTTGTTCGTGCCTGCGCGCTCGACCTGACGGCCCTCCCGCCACTGGGCGAGCCCAGCATCCTGACGCGCCTGGCCAGCCTGCTCGGCCGCAAGCCCCTCGTGCATCTGGCGCAGCCCCAGGTCGACGTCGGCGTCGCCACGGGCCTTCAGCGCCGTGCCCGCGGCGCGCTTCTGGCCTGAGAGCGCGCGATGCTGACCGGCCTGGGCGCGATCTTCAGAGGCCTCCAGCAGCAGGCCCTGACCCTGGGTCTGGGCAACCTGGCTCGCGCCGCGATGAACATCGGCCTCTGACGCCAGCCCACCGGCCTGAGCCCTCAAGCGGGCAGCCTCTTCACGGAGGGCCGCGGCGCGCTGCTCGGACTGCGCCGCGCTGGCCTGCAGCTGGGCGGAACGCCCCAGGAGGCACTGCCCGTGCGCGATCTCGCCCTGCCCGCGGCAGACCTGCTGCGCGCCGATCATGTACGTGAACGGGCACCACATGGCCATCTGGCCCTGGCTCACATCGCAGGCGCCACGCTGGGTCCACCAGGTTCCCTCACGCGCCGCGCACTCGGCCTGGGCTCGCTCAGACGCAGCCTGCTCGGCGCTCCGCGCCGCCTCGGCCTCGAGCTCGGCAGCGCGGCGCACGAGCGCCGCCCCCTGGGCGTCGAGCTCGGTGGCCCGCTGCTCGTCGAGCGCCGACTGCTGGAGAAGACCCTGGCCCTGCACCTCACGCTCGCCCGCGGCGCGGTCGAGCCCATCGGCGAGGTTCCACTCATTCAAGGCTTCGCCCACGAGCGCCTCACCGCGCGCAGACAACGACCGGCCCGACTGGTAGCGCGCCGCGCCGGCGTCCTTGGCGGACTCCCCTGCCCGCTCGGCCTCACGCCCCCCATCGAGCTCACGAAGGGCATCTGTCTCGATCTGCTCTCCCCGCCGATCGTCGACGCGCCCACTCTCGATGCGCGCGACACCGCGATCCTTGAGCGACTCTGCCTTCTGCGCGCTCGTGCGCCCATCAGCAATGGCGGAGGTGCCCGCCCGTTCGGTCCGGGCCGCGCGACGCGCCGACTTCAAGCCCTCGTCAACGAGCGCGAGCCCCGTTCCGACGTGCCCGCCGGCGGCGACGTCACGTCGGTGGGCAGCCTGGGCGCGCCGCAGGGCCTTCTCGGCATCGGCCGTCGCCCGATCGGCGTCTGCCACGCCCCGGTCGACCCCGTCAAGGCCGCGAGCCAGGGCTGATTCACTCGTTCGCGCCATCTCCTCGGCCTCGGTCGACGCCTGTCGGCCGGACGCGGCCAGGGAAGAACCCTGCTGAATCGAAGCGCTGCCGCGCTCAACGAGGTCGCGGCCCTCGCGCGTCATCGCCTCTCCACGCTCGCAAGCATCGCGACCACTGGCGTCGAGCGCCTGACGAACCTGTGCCGCCGATCCATCGACGGGAAAGCCCGCTTGTGAGATACGCGCGAGAAGCGGGGGCAGCTGCAGGTTCGACACGACCAGTCACCTCGTGGACGAAATGCGCCTGCAGCCAGAGAATCACGCCGGACGGGCACACCATCCGACAGACTACCGTCTCCAACCCTTCTCCTACAGGCATGTCCAGGGTAGCACGCGCCGCGCGGGCGGGTGTTGCCGCGAGATGAACAGTTTGCGCAGCGCCTCGAGGTCAGTCGCGGAGGTCGGCGAGCACCTGGTCGAGCTGGGGGACTGCCTGACGCGCATCTTTCAAGGTCTGCTGACGGCGCAGCCAGTCGGCCAGCGCGTTGGCGCCCCCCGTTGCGGTGCCGTCAGATCCTGTGAGGGCGCTCGTGATCGCGCCGTTGTCGAGAAAAGCGGCGAGCAGCACCTCTTCCGGCACTTCCTCCACCGCCAGGCGATCGCGCGCTGCAGCGAGATCGCGACGCACCTGGGCCAGCAGCTCGACGGGCGCGGTCGATCCGCCCGCGGCAAGCGACGCTTCGTCGCTGCGCAGCTTCACGTACCCGAGGGCCGCGTTCACGGCCTCCCGGCGCAGGGTCCAGTCTGGTCCGGCCAGCGGCGGAAACACACGGCTCTCGCTGCCAGGCTCGCCATTGACGAGCGCCGATGCGACGGGGCGCTCGCCCGGCGACGAAAGGGGAACGAGCTGCGCGAAGTCGATGGCCTGCCCCTTGGCGTTCTTCATCTTCACATCGACGTGGTCGCGCACGATGGCACCCACGGGATCGCCAGGCTCGAGCGACTGCCCGACACGCACGCACGGCGCCAGGTGACCGTAGGTGGTGTGGAAGCCGTCCGGCGAGATCACGGTGATGCCGTACTCACGGCCATACCAGCGCGTGATGGCGCTCACGCGGCCGGGCCAGCCCACGACGACGGTGGAGCCCGCGGGAAGAGCGACATCGTAGCCGTTGTGACGCCCACCCACCGCGCGATAGACAGAAGGGGACCGCCAGTCGCTGAAGCGACCCGTGATGGTGCCGCCCGGGGTGGTGTGGTCGAGGATGCCGAGGTACTCGGCGAGATTGCGCGCCGGACCGAGCGAAGCGCCCTGGCGGGACGCCGTCGATCCCACACCGCGCGAAGCGAGCCGCGCGCGCGGGCTTCGCGCCGCCTCGCCTCGCTCGGACCGCTGCCGCTGTCCGAGGACCAGGCTTCGGCGGGTGAGCCCCTTTACAAGGGCTTCCGCCTTCGGAGACGCGCCCGCTTCGGCGCGCGGCGTGACGTAGGAGGCGGGCCCGCCGCCTGCGGGGCGGTTGAAGGCGTTCGGCGTACCCGCCATCGACGGGCTCGCGGCTGCGAGCAGGGCGGCCAGGCAGGCCGTGAGGGTGCGGGGATGCATCATGGAACTCTCCTGGCTTCGGATGAGGCCTGCGCAGCGCACTGCGCGAAGGGCGCTCGGAGATGCCCCTCGTGCACGACAGCGTCAACGCGGTCTGGGGGCGTCGGCCCGTTCGGAGCACGTCGCCACGATTCCTGCCCAGATCGGCTGACAGGCTTCCGACACCTCGCGGAGAAGAGGGCCGACGTGAACACCGCATCGGCGACCGCGCACCCATGACCCTGGTCTTTCCGGACGGTCTGCGCTTCGACTGCGGATCGTGCACCCGCTGCTGCCGCGGCACGTGGAGCGTTCCTCTCGACCCGCAGGCCTGGCGCCGCATCAGCACCTCCGATCTCTTCGCGCGGCTCACCGAGGAAGACGGCGCCGCCCCCGCCTACCTCGAAGATCCGGAAGCGGGAGAGTGCAGCGCGCGAACCCGGCTCAAGAGGGCCGACTGCGCCTTCCTGGCCCCAGACGGCAAGTGCCTCGTCCACAAGGAGCTCGGCGCCTCCGCCAAGCCCTTCGGGTGCAGCCAGTTCCCCTTCCTCGTGCGCCCCACGCCGGACGGCGTCTACGTCGGGGTCTCGTTCTACTGCAGCGCGGTGCAGGCCAACCACGGCCGTCCCTTGAGCGAGCACGTGGGCGATCTCGAGCGGGCCGTCGCAAGCCACCACTTCCCTCGCATCGGCAGCCGCGTCGCACTCGACCCGCAGCGCGACATCGCGTGGGAGGTGTATCGCGACCTCGAGGCCAGCGCCGAAAGCACGCTGGCGGGCACCCCTGGGCTGCGCGAAGGCCTCTGGCTGGCCGCCCTGCGCATCGTGCTGCTCTCGAGCCTGCTCGGGCGGCAGGGGGGAGAGGCAGGCGAGCGCTGGCAGCAGGTGCGCGGGGTGAACATTCCCTACGACGAGATCTTCGCATCGCTCGAAGACATCTTCCTCGTCGGCATCGTGGGGGCCATCGAGTCGCGCGACCCCGCCGAGTGCCGCGCCAACTGCGAGGCCTTCGTCCGCCGCGGACATGTGGTCACCGAGTCGTTCGGAGCCATCGACCTCACCCACTTCGACGACTTCCGCGGCCGCTTCGACCCCGCGTGGTCGGAAGCCGAGATGCGACGCTTCGTCGAGCACCTGCTCTTCCGCAAGTTTCTGCCTTACAAGCGCAACCTCGCGGCCAACGCCGCCGCCTGGTACCTCACCGTGCCGCTGCTGAGCCTCTACCGTGATCTCTCGGCCTTCTCGGCCGGACGCCTGCAGCCAGACATCACCGACCTGCGGCGCGGCTTCGAGATCGTCGAGCGAAGCTTCACCCTGCACGTCAACCTGCTCGATCCGCTCTTCGAGGAGCTTGCGTCGGGATACCGCCGCATGCTCGACGCGATGCCCGAGCTCACCGCTGGAGGACCGCCATGACCCTCATCTTCCCCGAGAGCCACCGCTATGACTGCGGCTCGTGCACCAAGTGCTGCCGCACTGTGTGGAACGTGCACGTGTCGCCGAAGGCCTACGATCAGATCGTGGGAACCCCCCTGTTCGAGCGCATGAAAGCCGAGCACGGGCGCGACCCCGTCTACATGGACGAGGTGAGCGGAGAGAAGAGCGCCCTGGCCCTGGTGAACAAGGGCGGCTGCATCTTCCTCGGCCCGGATCGGCTGTGCAACGTGCATCGCGAGATCGGCGTGGGCGCCAAGCCACTCGGATGCCGTGAGTTCCCGTTCCTGCCGGTGCCCACGCCGGACGGCGTCTACGTGGGCCTCTCGTTCTACTGCAGCGCGGTCCAGGCCAACCACGGGCGACCGGTGGAAGCGCACGCCGCCGAGATCGAGGGCATGCTGAACGAGTACCGCTACGAGCGGGTGGGCTTCGACCCCATCGCCCTCGACCGCGATCGCCACATCTCGTGGAACGCCTACAAGGCCCTCGAAGCGTTCGCAACGGCGCGCCTCGAGGGGTCGGTGGGCGACGCCGCGTGGGACGTGGCCTGCGTGGTGGCGCGCGCGCGTCGGGCCCTCCCCGCGGCGCAGACGTCGCCTGCGGGCGGAGAAGCCTCGCCCTTCGTGGTGGACGACGCGCACTGGCAGGCGCTGCTCGACCAGCACGCGCCCGTGCCAAAAGACGATGTGCTGCTGCACGTCGAGCGCATGTTCGTCGAAGGGGTGGTGGGGGTGCTCGAATCCGACTCGCCCGAGGCCTGCAAGGCCAACACCGAAGCCATCTTCCGACGTGGCCGCCTCACCAGCGCGACGCTGGGGGGCGAGATCGATCTTGCACACCTCGATGACTTCCGCACCCGTTTCGACGCGTCGTGGTCGCACGCCGAGATCAGGCGCTACCTCAACCAGCTGGTCTTTCGCAAGTTCCTTGCGCTGAAGCGCCCCCTCGCGAGCAACGCCGCCGCATTCCATCTCGCGTGGCCCCTGCTGGGCTGGTACCGAGACCTCTCGGCCTACCACGCCGGGCGACTGGCGCCTGACATGAACGACCTGCGCACCGCCTTCGACGTGGTCGAGCGCGGATTCATCATGCACGCCCGCAACATGGACCCGTTCTTCGACCAGCTGGCCGACGCGCTGTCGAAGCTCATCTGAGCGCCGGTTCCGCGGAGCGCGCTCCAGGCAGGAAAGCCCCCAGGCAAAGAGAATGACCGCCCCCTTCCCGCGCTGTCGCGCCTTCTCTCACCATGCCACCTTCCTCAGGAGCACAGGCTTGAACCCAGACCTTCATCGACAGGACCGCTGTGACCGCGCCGCACGCGCGTGCTCCTGGGTTGCGCTCGTCCTGGCGTGTCTGGCGACGACGCCGGCCACGGCGGGGCCGAAGACCGGCGAGCCCCTCTCCCGCGCAGCCGTCGTCTTCCTCCGCAGCATCGACGCCGGTGCCCGCCGAGGCCGTGCTCCCCCTCGACAGCGCCCTCCAGATCGCCGTGAAGGGCAATCGAAGCCTCGAGAACAGCCGCCTCGAGGTGGTCAAGGAGACCAAGAACGCAAAGGCGTTCCGCGCCAACCAGCTCCCCGTGGTGCAGCTCGAGGCCAAGGCGAGCGAGCTGCTCACCCCGGTCGGCGTGAACTTCAATCAGGGGGCGTTCGGCATCTATCCCGGGATCGGCCCCATCCCCGCCAACAACGTGCAGATCACCACAACCCCGAAGCTCACCACCTACTTCGTGGTGGCCCTGCGACAGCCCGTGGCTCAGCTGCCGCGCATCGGCCTTGCCGCGCGGGTGAAGGAGATCAACGTGGCGCTGGCCGCCGAAGAGGTGCGCGCCCAGCGCGACAGCCTCCGGACCGACGTGAAGCGCGCCTACTACGCCATCTTGCAGACCGAGGCGTCGCTCGAGGCGGCCCTCGACAACCTGCGCTTCCAGCAGGAGCTCAACCGCACCATCGCCGACAAGTACCAGCAGAAGACCGTGCTGCGCACCGATCTGCTCGAGGCCCAGCGCCGCCTGGCCGACGCCGAGTTCGATGTGCAGCAGCAGCGCGACGCCCTCGCCACCAACAAGTCGCAGCTCAACCTGCTGCTCGCGCGCGACATCCACACGCCCTTCGAGGTGCAGCAGGTCGGCGAGAGCCCCATCACGCAGCGCACGCTGCCCGAGCTCGAGAAGCTGGCCCTGGCGCAGCGCCCGCAGCTCCACCAGGCCGCGCTGAAGGTGCGCCAGGCCGAGCTCGATCGCCGCATCACAGCGGCCCAGTACGCCCCAGACCTCGACCTCGCCGTCACCTACCTGCAGCCCGCGAACATGGCCCTCGCGCCCGGGTCGTACATCACCGTGGGCGCCGAGATGAAGTGGATCCCCATCACCTGGGGCAAGGTCGACAACGAGATCCAGGCCAAGACGCAAGCCGTGCTGCAGGCCCGGAACAATGAGAAGCAGCTGAGCGACCAGGTGCTGGTCGAGGTGGGGAGCCTGTACCGCACGGTGCACACCGACCTCGAGCGGGTGCGCGCCGCGAAGATGAGCCTCGAAGCCGCCCGCGAGGCATTGCGCGTGGCTCGGGTGCGCTACGGCCAGAAGGCCGTTCTGCTGCAAGATGTCTATGATGCCGTGACCCGCGTGGCCAGTGCCACCCGTGGCTATCTCGACGCGGTGCTCGCCCTCGACATCGCGCAGGCCGAGCTCGAACAGGCGATTGGGGAAGACGAATGAGAACATCCCGCGTGATGCAGACCCTGCTGCTCTCCGGCGCGCTGCTTGCCAGCGGCTGCAAGGAGAAGCCCAAGCCTGAGACATCGCTCCCCGTCGTGAGCACGCAGCCGGTGGCCCAGGTGGCCCTCTCGGCCGCTCGGCAGCGCTACGCCGCCACCCTCGCCCCCTATACACAGACCAACCTCAACTTTGAGAACAGCGCCTACGTCGAGCGCATCATGATGGTGCCGCGCAACGGCAGCACGGTACTCGTCGACGCGGGTGACACCCTGCGCGAAGGCGAGGTGCTGGCACGCCAGGACGCCAGCGAGTTCGAGGCCAAGGCGGCCCAGGCCAAGGCCAGCGTCAAGCAGGCCCAGGCCGGCGTCGCCGAGTCGCAGTCGAAGCTGCAGCAGGCCATGGCCTCCCTCACCCAGGCCCAGGAGAACTACAGCGCGGCCATCGACAAGGCCATGCAGGCGCGCGCAGCACGCCGTCAGGCCGTGGCAGGTCTGGCCAAGGCCACGGCGCAGCGCGAGGAGACGCGCAAAGCGTTCGAGCGCGCCACCGTTCTCTACCACGAGGAGGCGCAGACCAAGCCCGAATACGATCGCGACCTCGCCAACTACGAGAAGGCCCTGGCCGACGTGGCCGGCGCGCGGGCACAGATCGCCCAGACCACCGAGGAGATCGCCGCCGCTGACGCCCAGGCACGCACCGCGAAGGCCCAGATCACCAGCGCCGAAGCGCAGGTGTCGGCAGCGCAGCAAGGCGTCGATGCCGCACAGGCACAGCTCGAGGGAGCGAAGGCCAACCAGGCGCGCGCCGACATCGCCCTCGGCCACTGCACCCTGCGCATGCCCACCGACGGAGTGCTGGTGCAGCGCAACGTGGCGCCGGGATCGCTTGTGGGACCCGGTTCGACGGCGTTCGTGGTGGCTGACCTGAGCCGCATGAAGGCGGTGTTCGGGGTGCCCGACACCGAGGTCGACCACCTGAAGGTGGGCACCGACGTGAAGATGGTGATGGATGCCTTCCCCGGGACGCTCTTCAAGGGCCGGGTCTCGAGCATCTCGCCGTCGGCCGACTCGAAGGGCCGCGTGTTCGACGTGGCCGTGATGATCGACAACCCGGAGCGCAGGCTGAAGAACGGCATGATCGCCAAGATCGAGCTCGAGAGCGCCGGCCCGAAGCGTGACGCCATCGTGGTCCCGCTCACCGCCCTGATGCGCTCCCCCACGAACATGGACGCCTACGCGGTGATGGTGGTGGCCGACGAGAACGGCAAGACCGTTGCGCACATCCGCGACGTGAAGCTCGGTCGCACCACCGGCAACCTGGTCGAGGTCACCCAGGGGCTCGACATCAAGGACCGCATCGTGGTGGGCGGCAGCAACCTCGTTCCGGACGGCGCCGCCGTCACTGTGCAGTAGGAGACGCCGGTGTCGCACGCCCACCTGTCCGATGCGGAGATCGTGGCGCACAGCCACAACAACATCCCCAAGTTCTGCGTCGACTACGTGCAGGTCACGTGGGTGCTGCTCATCCTCTGCTTTGCGTGGGGCTACGTGGGCTACACGAGCATGCCCCAGCGCAAGGACCCCGATGTGCCCGTGCGCGTCGCCGTGGCCAACTGCAGCTGGCCCGGCGCCACCGCCGAGCAGGTCGAGCAGCAGATCACCTACAAGATCGAGCAGGCCATCAACCAGAACGCCTACGTCAAGGACACGTTCTCGACCTCGGTGACCGGCAGCACGTGCGTGCACGTCGAGCTCGAGGACAAGACCCGTGACACCCGGGAGCAGTTCAGCGACATCAACCTGAAGCTGCAGAACGTGAGCGGCCTGCCACAAGGCGCGGGGCCCATCCAGTTCAACGGCGACTTCGGCGACACCGCCGCCCTCATGCTGACCGTGGCCAGCCCGGTGATGACCGACAAGGATCTCGGCCCCCGCACGTTCGCCCTCGAGAAGGCCATTCGCGCGGCACGGGCAAGAAACCGGAAGGGTGGGCCGGACGAGCAGCCGTTCACCGTCGTGGTGAACTTCCCCACCACCACCGCCACCAAGGTGGTGCAGGGACCGGCCAACATGTTCGCCAGCTACCTGCTCACCGAGAACGTGGCCACCCACGTCGAGATCCTCCACGGGCTCGGCTACGTCGCGTTCGACGGGGTCACGAAGCTCTCCGACAAGGACCTCATCGACGCGTTGCGCAGCTTCATTCGCAACCGCATGCAGGCGCTGCAGATCCATCCGGACGCCTGGGAGCCCTGCGTGATCCGCGACCCCTCCACCACTGCCAGGGAGATGGCTGCGGTGGCCGGCCCCAAGTACACCTACAAGGAGCTCGATGACTTCACCGACGTGATGCAGCGCGCGCTGCGCACCCCGGAGATCGTCTCGAAGGTCCAGCGAAGCGGTGTGCAGCAGCAGACGGTGTACCTCGACTACTCACAAGACCGTCTCGCCGCCTACGGTCTCAAGCCCTCCAACCTGCAGGACGTGATGGGCGCGGCCAACATCACCATGTCTGGCGGGCAGATGCAGGTCGACAATGCACAGGTCACCGTGTATCCCTCGGGCCAGTTCAAGACCCCGGACGACATCGCCAACCTCGTTGTCGGTCTCACCAACGGGGGCGTGCCCGTCTACCTGCACGACGTGGCCACCGTGGTGCCCGCCTACCTCGACCCCCCCCAGTTCGTCACCTACCTGACACGCAAGAACGACAAGGGCGACTGGCAGCGTCTGCGCGCCATCACCCTGGCCGTGCAGATGAAGTCAGGACGCAAGATCAACGACTTCGGCCCCATCATCGACAGGATCATGGCCAAGGCGCTCAAGACCCTGCCCTCCGACCTCATCGTCGACAAGACCTCGAACCAGCCCCAGCAGGTCGAGCAGAAGGTCGACCTGCTCATGGTGAGCCTCGTGAAGGCCGTGATCCTGGTGGTCATCGTCTCGGCCATCGGGTTCTGGGACCTGCGCTCGGCGCTGCTGATGGCCCTCTCGGTACCCATCACCCTGTCGATGACGTTCGGCATGATGTACTTCCTCGGCATCGATCTGCAGCAGGTCTCCATCGCCACCCTCATCATTGCCCTGGGGCTGCTCGTCGACGATCCGGTGGTAGCCGGTGACGCCATCAAGGCCCACATGGGCATGGGGCTCGACAAGAAGGTCGCCGCGTGGCTCGGGCCAACGAAGCTGGCCACCGCCACAACCTTTGCCACCATCACCAACATCGTGGCCTACCTGCCGTTCCTCGGCATCACCGGTGACACGGGGGTCTACCTCTACAGCCTTCCCGTGGTCATGACATGCTCGCTGGTGGCGTCTCGCGTGGCCTCGATGACCTTCGTGCCCTTCCTCGGCTACATCATGCTGCGCCCCGTGCCAGAGCCCCCGGTCGAGGAGATGCGCAAGCAGCCTTTCTACGCCGCCTACATCAAGGTGGTGACCTGGGCCATCCACCATCGGGTGAAGATGACCATCGGGGGCCTGGTCTTCCTGGTCTCCGGGATCTTCGTGCTGAGCAAGCTGCCCACGCAGTTCTTCCCGTACGATCTCAACCCGCTCTTCTACATCGACGTCTGGACACCCGAGAACGCGTCGCTGGCCGTGACCAACACCGCCGCCAGGCGAGCTGAGAAGATGGTCATGGAGACCGCCGCCGAGTTCACCAAGGAGCACAAGCTGAAGGAAGACCTGTTGCACTCGGTGGCCACCTATGTGGGGGGCGGCAGCCCTCGGTTCTGGTCGTCGCTGTCTCCGCAGCAGGCACAGCTCAACTACGCCCAGGTGACGGTGCAGCTCACCGATCAAGAGCTCACCACGCGCTTCGTGAACACGCTGCAGCAGAAGATGGCGCACATCGATCCCGGCGTGACCTATGACGTGCGCCAGCTGCAGGTGGGCAAGCCCGTCGACATGCCGATCCAGATCCGCATCCTGGGCGAAGACATCGAAACGCTGCGCAAGCTCACCGCGCAGTGCAAGGCCATGCTGCGTGCGCAGCCCCTCGCCACGCGCATCCGTGACGACTGGGGGGTCGACAGCTTCAGCGTCACCCTCGACACCGATGCCACTCGCGCCAACATGTCGGGCTTCACGAACTACGACGTGGCCACCTCGTCGTACGCCGGCCTCACCGGATCGAGCGTGGGCGCCATGCGCGTCGACCGCAACGTCATTCCCATCAACACGCGTCTCGTGCTCGACGAGCGCTCACAGCTCTCCGACATCGATCGGCTCTACATCAGCGCCCACGAAGGCACCCAGAAGGTGCCGGTGGCGCAGCTCTCTCAGGTGGGCTACAAGATGCAGACCAGTCGCATCCAGCGGCGGTGGCAGCAGCGCTGCGTGACCGTGGGCGCCTTCCCCGTCCCCGGACATCTGTCGTCTGAGGTGATGAAGGCCATCAAGCCCGAGCTCGACAAGTTCATCGCCACCCTGCCCACCGGCTGCTGGGTCTACATCGATGGCGAGAAGCGCAATCAAGACGACGGCTTCAAGAACCTGGTGGGCGTGATGATGGTGTCGATCTTGATGATCTACCTGGCCCTGGTGGCCCAGTTCAAGAACGCCTTCAAGCCGTTCATCGTCGCCGCCGCCGTGCCGTTCGGCATGGTGGGCGCGGTCTTCGGTCTCGCCATCATGCGCACCCCCTTCGGTTTCATGGCCTTCCTCGGAATCATCAGTCTCATGGGCGTCATCGTGAGCCACATCATCGTGCTCTTCGACTTCATCGAGGAAGCCCACGCAAAGGGCGACGACTTCGAGCAGTCGCTCCTCGACGCCGGCATCATGCGCCTGCGCCCGGTCATGATCACGGTGGGCGCCACCATCACCGCCCTGTTCCCCCTCGGGGCGTGGCCACGTTCATCACCCTGCTGCTGGTGCCGGTCATCTACACCATCTTCGTGAAAGACCTCAAGCTGGTGAAGTGGGAAGCCCTTCCCGGCGAGGGCGAGGGTCAGGCGGGCTGAGCCGCGCCTCTAGCGGCCGAACAGCCCTTTCAGGCGCTCGAGCAGTCCCCGTGCAGGGGCCGAGGTCGCCTCGCTCGCCAGACCCTCCTCGAGCTCAGCCAGCAGCCCGGCATGGCCCTCGCGCATGCCTCTCTTGTACCGCTCCACCACCAGGCGAAGCTCGCCGTCGTCGAACCACAGGCCCTCGCACTGCACGCAGCAGTCGAGGGTGACGCCGGCGAACCCGATGCCCTCCATGAAGTAGTGGCAGCGGGGGCAGCGACGGCGACCCGCCCGAACGGCGTCGCGCTGCTGCTGGGTCTGGGCGGTGTCCGGATGCCACATGAACCGCTCCTTCAGCGAGGCGCTGCGCAGGAAGACCGCAAGCTCTGCGGCATCGAGCCAGACGCCGTGGCACTGCGGGCAGACGTCGATCTCGAGCTGGGTCACCGGATCGACCTGCGGCCACATGACGGTCTCTTCACAGACAGGGCAAGGCAGAGGGCTCACGCCTGTAGGTTGACCTCACGCCTTCACATTCCCTCTACGCCGCACCTGAGCCCGCCAGAAGGAGGAGATCGCGCCCCTCGGCTGAGAATCTGGCCGGCATGAGCACGACAACTGAACACGCCACCCGATTTGAACGCGTCCTCACCAAGGTGCAGCGCCCCGCCCGCTACGTGGGGGGCGAGGTGGGACAGGTGGTCAAAGACCCCGCCACCGTTGCCTGCCGCATGGCCCTGGTGTTCCCCGACCTGTATGAGGTCGGCCTGAGCAACTACGGGTTGCAGATCCTGTACTACCTGCTCAACGCGCGGGAAGACACCTGGTGCGAGCGCGCCTATGCCGTGGCGCCCGACATGGAGGCCGTGCTGCGCGAGCAGGCGCTGCCGCTCATGACCCACGAGTCACGCACGCCCCTGCACGCCCTCGACCTCATCGGCTTCGGGCTGCAGAGCGAGCTGACGTACATCAATGTCCTGCAGGTGCTCGACCTCGGCGGCATCCCCATGCGTGCAGCCGAGCGCGGCGATGACGCCCCCCTCATCGTGGCGGGCGGCCACGGCGCTTTCAACCCGGAGCCCCTCGCCGAGATCGTGGATGCCTTCGGCATCGGTGATGGCGAAGACGTCATCGTCGACATCCGTGACTGCTGGATGCAGTCGAAGGGCCTGCCCCGCCGCGAGCGACTCTCACGGCTGGCGAAGATCGAAGGCGTGTACGTCCCGGCCATGTACACCGTGACCATCGATCCCGACGGCTGGGAGATCCCCGAGGGCCCGCGCGTGGTGAAGCGTAACGTGAAGAACCTCGACGAGACGTTCTTTCCGACGATGCAGCTCATCCCGTGGACCGAGACGGTGCACGACCGCATCTCCATCGAGGTGATGCGCGGCTGCACCCAGGGCTGCCGCTTCTGCCAGGCGGGCATGATCACGCGCCCCATTCGCGAGCGCTCCCCCGAGAAGGTGGTGGCCATTGCCAAGGAGCTCGCAAAGAACACCGGCATGGACGAGATCTCGCTGCTCTCGCTCTCCACCGCCGATCACAAGGGGGCCATCCCCATGGCACGCGGCGTGCGCGACACGGTGGGCAAGCCCATGCGCGTCAACATCAGCCTCCCCTCGTCGCGCGCCGACGCCTTCAACGTCGAGCTGTCGAGCATGGTGGGCGGCGAGCGCAAGGGCGGCATCACACTCGCGCCGGAGGCCGGGAGCGACCGCCTGCGCCGCGTCATCAACAAGTACCTCACCGAAGACGACATCGTCAACGCGGTGCAGTCTGCGGCACAGGGCGGTCACAAGCACGTGAAGCTCTACTTCATGACGGGCCTGCCCACCGAGACCGATGACGATCTCATCGAGCTCGTCGGGCTGGTCGAGCGCTGCGAGAAGGCGGGCCAGCGCATCGCGGGGCCGCGCTTCGGCATGCACATCGGCCTGAGCGGGCTGGTGCCCAAGCCACATACCCCCTTCCAGTGGTGTGCCCAGCTGGTGGGCCCCGAGCTCACCCGCCGCTACCGCCTCGTGCGTGATCGGCTGCACAAGCGCATCAAGGTGAACTGGGCCGAGAGCGAGGAGCGCACGGTCGAGGGCATTCTCTCGCGCGGTGACCGTCGGGCGGGTCGCCTGATGATGGAGGCCTACGCCCGCGGGGCGCGTCTCGACGCGTGGAACGAGTACCTGCGCATCGACCTCTGGAAGGATGCCGCCGAAGCGCTCGGCTTCTCCATCGAGCGCTACCTGGGCGAGCGCGACATGGACGCGCGCCTCCCGTGGTGGCACATCGACGCGGGGGTCACCGACCGCTTCCTCAAATCAGAGTGGAAGAAAGCCGTCAACGAGATGGTGGTGCGCGACTGCCGCGAAGGCTGCCTGGCCTGCAACGCCTGCGACATCACCGGCGTCGAGATGCAGTTCGGAGACCTGAAGATGGCCCCCAAGCGCGACGCCGTCATTCGCGCGTGGAAGCGCCAGCAGGGGCGCGAGGCGCCGGTCTAGGCGCATCGACGAAGTCGCGGTGACCCTGCCCTTCCTCTCCGCGCGACGCATCCTGCATGTCGACATGGACGCCTTCTTCGCGTCGGTGGAGCAGCTCGACAATCCCTCTCTGCGGGGACGCCCCGTGGTGGTGGGAGGCAGCGAGAAATCAAGAGGGGTGGTGTGCGCGGCGAGCTACGAAGCGCGGCGGTACGGAGTGCGAAGCGCCATTCCCATGTCGCGGGCCCTTCGGCTATGCCCCGACGCTGTGCGCGTGCCGCCGCGCCATGAGCGCTATCACGAGGTCTCGCTGGAGATCGGCGCGGTGTTTGAATCGTTCACCCCTCAGGTCGAGCCGCTCTCCCTCGACGAGAGCTACCTCGACGTCACCGAGCGCTGCCTGCGCGATCGCGTGCCGCTCGTCTCGCTGGCCCAGGCGGTGAAGCGCGCGGTGAAGGCGCGCACCGGGCTCACGGCGAGCGCCGGGGGCGGGCCCAACAAGTTCATCGCCAAGATCGCCTCTGATCTGCGAAAGCCCGACGGCCTCCTCGTCATCTCGCCAGGCGAGGTGGAGACCTTTCTGCGCCCCCTCGATGTGGACCGCATCTGGGGCGTGGGCCCCGTCACGGCGCAGCGTCTGCGAGCCCTCGGCCTTCTCACCATCGGTGATGTGGCCGACCGTGGGGTATCGTGGCTCTGTGAGCGGCTCGGGCGCTTCGGCGCTGAGCTGCATGCCCTCGCCCTCGGGCACGACGATCGCCCGGTGACGCCCAGCCACGAACCGAAGTCGATCTCGTCAGAGAACACCTTCCCCACCGACGTGACGGATCTCGACGAGATTCTCGCGTGCCTGACGGCCCAGGCAGAAGAGGTGGGCGAGCGGCTCGCCCGACACGGCGGCACCGCGCGCACCGTGGTGCTGAAGCTGCGCTACGCCGACTTCACCACCATCACCCGAAGCCTCTCCCCGTCGACGCGGATCCGCTCCGCCGAGCACATCGCGCCCGTCGCGCGGGCGCTGCTCGAGCGAACCGATTTCCCCGCGCGCGCCGTGCGCCTCGTGGGGGTGGGGGTCAGCGGGCTCTCCGCCGAAGAACCACCCCAGCAGCTCCTGCTGCCTTTTCCATCCTGAGCGCCCCCGAGGCGAGGTGGCCTCGTCGCGCCCCTTCCTCCTTCCCCAGATCGAAGAAAGCCTCTCCGCTGCACACCTACTTCTTTGCACCATGGGTGGGGAAGAGCAGGGAGAACGACAGGCGCAGATCCCACGAGGACGCGCCAACGGGGCGGATGGCGTTGTAGTAGAGCTGGCCGGAGACGTTCACGGGCTGCTTGCCCAGGGTGAACACGCGCCCGAAACCACCCCCGACCGGAACCGTCCACTTCTGGGCGCGCTCGCCGTTCCAGTTGACCGTGATGATGGG
Organism: Pseudomonadota bacterium; assembly: GCA_010028905.1. NCBI lineage: Bacteria > Pseudomonadati > Pseudomonadota > Pseudomonadota bacterium. The sequence goes on from RGZZ01000008.1 coordinate 29,964, forward strand.
AGAGCTCGAGAAGTACCAGCCCTTGGGGAAGTTGTAGTTGAAGAAGGGCTGAACGAGACCCGAGCTCACATCGGGGCGGGCCTTCTCTCCCGCCACCGACCACTGCTGCTGCAGGAGCACCCCCGCCACAATGGGTCCGTTGCTGGTGAGGAACACCGCGGAGGGGCCGGCGCTGAACTTGCCCGCGCCCAGCGTCTTGTGGCTCGCCGTGGGGAGCGTGATGGCCGGACCGACCCCCCAGATGAGCTTTCCCGGTTGAGCGGGCGAGACGAAACAGGTATATGTGGTATCGCCCAGACCGAAGTCGCCCCCGCCTGGCACGGGCTGGTTCAGCGGGGTGATGGCAGAGAAGGGCAGGTAGGCCACCGGCAGGACGGTGCGGTGGATGAGGTTCCAGTCGCCGATGTTCTGGGGGATGACGGGCTGGATCTTGAGCAGCTCGGCGGTGTCCTTGCGCTCTCCCACACCGAAGTAGGTGTTGCTCTGGAACGGCACGCTGATGAGCGCGGCCACCGGGTTCTGGGTGGCCTTGGCCAGGTCTTCGGTGCTGTGTTCGGTTGTGCCCTCGCTGCCCTCGTGCTGCTGGGGAGCTGGCGCAGGGCTGGCCGAGGTCTGTGTTGCGGGCGCAGGCGCGACGGGAGCCTCATCCATCGATTGGGGAGAGGCAGCAGCAGCTCGAGGAAAGGCGGCGAGCATCAGCGCAGTGACAAGAAGAGCGATTCTCTGTTTCACAACATTCCTTTCAAGCAGGCGCGAGTGAGCCGTATTGAAAGAAATTCTTCGCGATTCAAGCCTGTCCTCTACCCTTTGACAGACTCCCCCTGGCCGAGCGCGCGAAGCACGCGGGGCGGAACAGCCCAGCAGAGTCGGGTCGGCGAGGGCACGATGTCAAGTCGCTCGAGCTCGAGACAGACCAGCCCGCCCTTTTTCAACGGCAGCCAAGCGCCGGTCTCACCAGAGAGCAGCGCACAGGCCAGCTCCCCCAGGTCGGGTTCGTGACCCACGAGGAGAACCGATGACAGTGGCCCTGGGGCTGCCCGCAGCATGGCCCTGATGGCATCGATGCCCATCTCCGGGATGAGCGCCCTGTGCTCGACAAGCGGCACATCCGGGAAGCGACGAGAGACGATGTCGGCTGTCTGTCTCGCGCGCATGTACGAACTGGTGAAGATGAGATCGAAGCTGAGCCCAAGCGCATCCATACCCCGAGCCGCAAGGCGCATGCGCTCCATCCCGTCGACGGCGAGGGGACGCAGCGCATCGTCAGGCCAGCGTCGCGCATCGCGAGATTCGGCCGGAGCGTGGCGCAGAAGGTAGAGCAGCACGCTGTCAGCTCTCCGACGGCAGCACGGACGGATTCCAGAAGGTGTGGATATCATCGACCGACGCCATCAGCGCATCGGTCTTCTGCAGCAGCCGCCGACCGATCTCATCGTGGGCTGAAACGAGGTCAGCGCTATGCCTCGCCTTGCGACGACGCCACTTCGTCAGGCGTCGGTTGAGCAGATCGAGGTCGTGCACCTCTCCCATCATCAGCTGAAAAGCCTTCATCGAGTCGAGCTGCGCCTTCCCCACGCCCACCAGCACAGGCTGCAGCACCTCGACCAGGTAGCGGAAGCGCTTGAACGCGACACGCAGCGAATGAACGGTATCGAGATCTGAGACATCGAGCGCACGACGACGATCGATGAGACGCGAGAAGCGACGATCGACCGCTTCGAGCAGCGTGGCGCGATGCCGCGCGACGAGCAGCGCGCTCGACAAGGCAAGCAGCGCCTCGCCCGCGACGAGCTCGAACGTCTTCTGAAGCGAGGCCATGTCGATACCGCTCAGCCAGCCGCCCACCTTGGCCTCGAGCTTCTTCTCGCGCGCAACGAGACGCGCACGCAAGCCCGCGAGATCGCGGTGGCGCTGCGCGAGACTCGCAACCGCCTTGCGCTGCACGTACGCGTCGCGCACATCGCCCAGACGTCTGAGCAGCCGCTTCACGTGCTTTCGCAAGGTACGCTCAGCCTTTCCACCGACCAGAACCTCGACCAGTGACACCACCGAGTCGAGGCGGCGCAGCGCCACGCGCAGATCGTGAACCCTGCGCCCCCCCGGCTTCTTGCGCGCCGCCGCGAAGGCGCGACCCAGAACGACCCAGCGATCTTCGAGCGTGCGAACAAGGACCTCGCCGAGGCCTTCAACCGGGGCAGCCACCAGCGAAGGTGTCGCAGGGCGCGTCATGACGATACTCCTGTGCGGACGCATCGGTCTGTGCACGGGCGATGCGCCGCGAGCGCCTGTGAGCCTGCGCGTGACCCGCGTCTCAGCGCAACACCCTCCGACCGTCGCAGCGTGTTCAATCGACCACGATCTCCACGCCGTAGATCTCCTCGAACAGCGACGCCTTTCGTCCCACCGCCCACTTCTCGAGCAACAGGTCGCCTTCTCCGCGAAGGCGCAAGCGCATGCGCGGGCGCTTGAGATCGACACTCACCTCGGAGACCTTGCCGCCGTGCTCGGCATCGAGCGCGTCAGCCAGGCGCAATATGGCGACAAGCTTCTGCACGACAAGCCGATCACGGGGCTGCAGCAAGCGATAGGGCTCGTGGCGCAAGGTGGGGGGCGACTTGCGATGGTAGCGCGCCACGTTGCCGATGATGCCGCGCTGCACCTCGGAGAGACCAATCATGCGCGACGACGTGAGGAGGTACTGTGTGTGCTTGTGATGGCCCGAGTTGTTCACGAACTGCCCCATGTCGTGCAGCAGCGCAGCCACCTCGAGCAGCATGCGCTCTTCCTCACCCAGGTGATGATGGCGCTCGGTCTGATCAAAGATGGAGAGGGCGAGGCGAGCTACCGTGCGGCCGTGTAGCTCGTCGAAGCGATAGCGACGACCCAGCTGCATCGCCGATGCCACGACCTGATCGCGATGGATGCCGCGCTTGCGATCGACGACCTCAGACGCCATATCGGCGAGCAGCCCGTCCTTGAGGCCTACCCGCGGTACCTGCAGCACCGAGACCTGCGCGTGTCGCAACAGGTTCTGCAGAACCAGGGCGGCGGGCACGATGACGTCGGCACGATCAGGACGCAGACCGAAGCGGGTCATGCGCTCTTCATAGCTGGCTGGCAGAAGATGGGCGCACAGCGCGTCGAGGTGCTCGAGCGAGAGAGACGTTCGCGGCGCAGCGCTGGCTGCCCCCGTGCCGTCGAGGGCCACGGCAAGATCAGCCAGGGCCTCGCAGTTGCCCCCCGTGGCGAGGCACAGATCGATGCGGCGCTCACCCAGCTGCGACCTGAGCCACTGCTTCGACAGATCGATGTATTCGCGGACCTGCTGCTGAAAGGTCGCCTCGTCGACAGCGCGACTGAAGCGCTCGATGAGACGCACCGTGCCCATGCGAAAGCTCTCAGTGGCCGCAATGCTGCCATCATCGACGAGCGTTACCTCGACGCTGCCCCCCCCGATATCGATGAGCAGGGCAAGCTTGCCGCGCAGATTCACCGCACGGCTCACAGCAAGCGCCACAAGACGCGCTTCTTCTTCACCGCCGATGACCTCGAGCTCGATGCCGGTCTCACGCGCCACCCGATCAACGAAGACATCGCGGTTGTGCGCCTCACGCAGGGCGCTGGTTCCCACAGCGCGCACCTGCCGCACCCCGTGCTCGTCGAGCTTCGCCTTGAAACGAGCAAACGCTGCCAGGGCTCGTTCGATGGTCTCTTCGCGCAAGAGCCCGGTGGTGAAGGCATCTTTGCCGAGGCGAACCGCCTCGCGACAGGGGTCAACGACGCGCATCTCTCCGGATCGACTCACGGTGGCCACCACGAGGCGCATGGCGTTCGAGCCCACGTCGATGGCGCCGATGGCCTGCACGAGCTCGGCGACCGCGCGGGGGGGAGGCGTCTGTCGTAGGAATGCGAGGGGCGCTTGTTTCGACGGCTTCTTCGGCACGGTGGTCTCTCTGACGCGTGTACGGGTGGTGTAGACGGTGGGGGCGTAGTCTTCTTGGACCGGAAACAATTTCCCCTCTCCCCACGTCGATGATGATGCCCGAGGTCGCAGCACCTGGATTGCACCCGTGCTTCGTTTCGAGGGCTGTCCCTGGCAAGGTCGTTCCTGGAAGTCCCCCTCCCAACAGAGCAAGCGCGTGGCACAGGGCCTGCCCCCCACGCGCTCTTTCTTTTCAGGCCTCACACGTGCGTCGTGTGTGCCCGCACCCACGCAGCAGCAGCCCGCCCTGCCCATCGTCCGGTCGAGACGCAGCCCTGCACGAGAAAGCCCCCCGTGGGGGCGTCCCAGTCGATCATCTCGCCGGCCACGAACACCCCCGGCTGTCGACGCAGCATCAAGCCCTCATCGATCTCTTGCCAGCACACCCCGCCAGACGAAGAGATGGCCTCCTCGAGCGGCTGACGCTCGAGCAGCGCGATGGGGAAGGCTTTTACGCACGATGCGAGTGCCTCCTGATCGGTGCGCGCCGTCTCAGGCGCCAGGTGAAAGAGCAGAGCGAGGGCTCCGTCTCCCAGTCTCAGGGTGCGCCGGGCTCTGCGCATGGGCGAGAGGTTCTCGCGTGGCAAGGCAAGCCGGCGGCTCACCTCTTCGAGCGAGAGGTCGGGCTTCAGATCGATGTGAACCGTCTCCACCTCACCCACCGCGTAGATCGGAGTTCCCTCGAGACCGTACGACGTGATGACCAGATCGCCCGCCCGGGCTCCGCGTGATGACCGCACCACCACGTTCTTGATCGGCCTGCCCTCGGCCTCGGCCAGCAAACCTGCCGGCCATGCCACGCGAAACCCCGCGTTCGAAGCGCGAAAGGGCGAAAACCCGACACGTTGGCGCTCGAATAGAGGCTGCACGGTGAACGGTGGCTTCTCCCAGCTGCCGCCCCCCAGGCAGAGAACGGCAGCGGCGCCGTTCCAGCGGGAGCCGTCGGCGAACGTGAGAGCGACCTGACCGTCGCGTGCCTCGAAGCCGCTGCAGAGGTGATCGAACGCGAACGCGACCGCCCGCTCGCGAAGCGCCTCGACCCAGGCCCCCAACAACGGGGGGGCCTTCATCCCCTCGACGAACCAGCGACGGCTGGTGCCCTTGAATGTGCGCACCCCGAGCTGCTCGATGAACCCCAGCCACGCTGCTGGAGGATACGCTTCGAGGATGGCGCGCATGTGCCCGTCCTCCGGCGCGTACGCGGCGACAATCTCTTCGATGGGTGCATCGAACGTGACGTTGAGCCCAGAGCTCCCGGCGATGAGAAGCTTGCGCCCCGGAGACGAACGTTTCTCAAACACGCGCGCGCGCAGGCCGGCCTCGGCCACGACGTGCGCCGCCATGAGTCCGGCGGGACCCGACCCTACGATGGCGACCTCGGGAGATGCCGCGCTGACGGTCATACCTGACCATTCGAACGCGGCACGCAGCATCCCCTCCGCTTCGTGCGAAGCACGCTGACGGAGGGCGGTAACGCATCCAGAAGTTAAAGAGTCGTCAACCTCGGAGGCAGCCGCGTGGCCTATGATGCCGGTGAAACGTTCCGGCAACCGTTCCGGAAGAGTTGGCAGGAGA
>RGZZ01000009.1 GCA_010028905.1 Pseudomonadota bacterium
CCTCGCGCCGGACTTGCGCCGCGCCCGCCCCTCCCGCAGTCACCGCGTCGATGCCGCGGCGCACACACGCGGGCGTGATGAGCTGGCACACGTCTGAAGCCGCGAGCGCCGCAAGGCCGGCCAGAAATCGCCACCGCTGACGCGCAAAGCATTCCGCGAGTCCGCGGGCGCCACGCTTCAAGCCGTTTCTCCCTCCGACGCGAGGGCCGGCTCCACAGACACGCCCCGCGCGGCGGAGACCGACGGGCGAGAGGCGTCGATGTCGAGGGGGGCCTCGATGAACGCGAGGGCGCGCTTCTCGGTCCACCAGCGACCGCGAAAGCGCACGTTGCCAGACATGAACCCCACGTGACCACCGGCCTCGGTCACCTCGAGGAAGACCCAGGGGCTGCTGCGCGCCTGCTCGTAGGGCAGGCAGTCATCGGTGAGAAAGGGGTCGTTTCGCGCGTTGACGATGAGCGATGGAACCCGTATGGCAGAGAGGAAGCGCTTGCTGCTGCAGATCTCCCAGTAGTCGTGCGCGTCTCGAAAGCCGTGCAGCGGCGCGGTGAAGCGATCGTCGAAATCACCAAATGTGCGAATGGCGCCGTAGTCCCGGGTGTTGATGTGCGGCGGGAGGAGATGGCGCTTGGCCTCGATCTTGCGCTTGAGCGAAGTGAGGAAGCGCGCCAGGTACACGCGACTGAATCCGCTCGAGAGCGCGCGGGCAGCAGCACCGAGATCGCACGGCACCGAGAAGGCCACGATGCGGTGGATGCGGGGGTCGATGCCCGCGCCCTGCTCCCCCGCGTGCTTCAGAACGAGGTTGCCGCCCAGGCTGAACCCCACGAGCACGATCTGGGCATATCCTGGGGTCGCGTGGGCGAGCACGACGGTCAGATCGTCGGTTGCGCCGCTGTGGTAGAAGCGGGCGGTGCGGTTCATCTCTCCGCTGCATCCGCGGTAGTTCCAGGCGAGGGCGTCGAAGCCGGCGTCGTTGAGCGCGCGCGCCATGCCCACGACGTAGGCGCCCGCACTGCTGCCCTCGAGACCATGGCAGATCACGGCGAGCCGTCGCGACCCGACACGTGACCAGTCGAGGTCGAGGAAGTCGCCGTCCGGTGTATCGATGCGCTCGCGACGGTACGGCACGGGGTCGACACGACGACCGATACGCGCCACGATGGTCTGGACATGGCCATTGCCAAGGCCGGGGGGGCAACGATAGCTGCTGTCATGGACGATGGGCATGGCAGGGTTCCTTCCACGTGCGCGCGCGCAATCCCGCGCCACGGGTGCGTGCTCGAGCAGCGGCGCGGTTGCGCCATTCAATATTGCTGCGACCGCAAGAAGCCCTGTCGTGGCGGGTACATCGCAAGATGGCCCCGCCGCAAGACCATCCACGCGCGGCGAAACGGAGAACCCGAATGCAAGAGCCCATCGAAACCGCTGTTGCGGATCCAGTCGGGTCAGCCCCCCCCCAGGGGAACCATCGCCGCCCGACTGCTGAGAGAGCGGCGGCCAGTCATGAAAGAGACGATACCCAGCAGATCTTCGAGGAGTTCTGCCGAACCCGCGACCCGGAGCTTCGCGCGCGCCTCGTGGAGCGCCACACGCGCCTGGTCCGGCACATCGCCTACAAGTTCGCCAATCGCGGAGAGCCTGTCGAAGACCTGATCCAGGTCGGCAGCCTGGCCCTCGTGAAAGCCATCGACCGCTACAACCCGAGCGTGGGCGCGGCCTTCACCACCTACGCCACGCCCACCATCATCGGCGAGATCAAGCGCTACTTCCGCGATCTCGCCTGGACGATGCGCGTGCCAAGAAGCCTGCAGGAGCTGCGTCTGCAGGTCAACCGCACCAGCGAGCAGCTCTCACAGACCCTCGGGCGCATCCCCACGGTGCGTGAGATCGCCGCGGCGCTCAACGTCAGCCAGGAGCAGGTGCTCGAGGCCGAGGAGATGGGGTCGGGCCACGGGCTCACCTCGCTCGACATCGAGGTCGACAATGGCGATGACGCCAGGATGTCACGCCTTCTCGACTTCATGGGCGAGTCTGAGGGGGGATACGGCCATGTGGAGAATCGGCTCCAGCTGCAGCGCGCCATCGGCGCCCTCAACCCGCAGCAGCGCGCCGTCATCTACCTGCGCTACTACGCGGGACTGTCGCAGAGCGCGTGCGCGCGTCAGCTCGGCGTATCGCAGATGCAGGTCTCCCGCCTGCAGAGCCAGGTTCTGAAGCGGTTGCGCGCCCTGTTGCAGGAGCATATCGCATGACGGCACTGAACGCGTGTTCGAGATCAAGAACATACGTTCTTAAAAGTACGAACACGCGTTCTGCAGGCTAGTGACCTCTTGTTTCTGCTCGTAGCGCATCGTCGCTCTTCCTGTGAATCGCAGAGGAGGCTGCCCACATTCCACAGAACACCCGGGCATGCGCCGAACTCTGCCGATTCTTGCCCTGCTCGTCTCGCTCGCGCTCGCCTCCCCGCCCGCGCGCGCCCAGTCACCCGTTGATGCGGCCGCCAAGGCCGCGCCACAGCTGCTGGCCGATTACCTGAAGATCGACAACACGAATCCACCCGGAAACGAGCTGGCGGCCTGTCGCTTCCTCGAAGCCCATCTTGCCAAGGCCGGGCTCAAGAGCACCGTGTGGGAGTCGGCGCCGGGACGCGGCAACCTGCTCGCCGTGCTGCCCGGGCGCAACCCATCGCTGGGCGCGCTCATCCTGCTCTCACACAGCGACGTGGTTCCAGCCGACCCACGATACTGGAAGCACCCGCCGTTCAGCGGACGCATCACTGACGGGCGCATCTGGGGCCGAGGCGCCCTCGACATGAAGGGCATGGGCATTCTCGAGACCCAGGCGTTCATCGCCCTGGCAAAGAGCGGCCTCCCCGTGGAGCGCACCGTCATGCTGCTCGTCGTGGCAGACGAGGAGATGGGCGCAGACGCCGGCGTGAAGTGGATGTTCGAGCACCACCCCGAGGTGTTCAAGAACGTGGCGGGCATCATCAACGAAGAGGGGCCCGGCCTGCTTGAGAACGGCCGGCTGAAGTTCTGGGAGGTGCGCCCCGGCCAGAAGGGCATCGCCTGGCTGCAGCTGATTGCCAAGGGCACGCCGGGGCACGGTTCGCTGCCCTTTCGCGACGCCGCGCCCAATCGCTTGATCAGAGCCCTCGACCGCGTGCTCGCCTATGAGACCCCGATACAGGTACTGCCCGAGGCGCAGCAGTTCTTCGCCCAGATATCCGCGCTCGAGACCGACCCGAAGCACGCCGCCCAGCTGCGCGATGTGCGCGCCTCGCTGCGCGACCCCGAGTTCTCGCGCTGGTTCTTCTCGAACCGGGTATGGAACGCCATGGTACGCAACACCATCACCCTCACCCAGCTCGAGGCGAGCAACAAGACCAACGTCATCCCGCCCCAGGCCACCGCGGCCCTCGACTGCCGCCTGCTGCCCGGACAAGACACCACCACCTTCATCGAGAGCATCCAGAAGCTCGTGGCGCCCGAAGGGGTCGAGGTAAAAGGACTCGATCTCGAAACCGCGGTAGCCGCCTCACCGACCAACACCGAGCTCTTCCGGGTCATCAGCGGGGTCATCGGCGAGTGGTTCCCGAAGGCCCTGGTGGTCACGCCCTACTCGCGGGCCGCCAACGACAGTCGCTACTTCCAGGAGAAGGGCATCGTGTCGTACGGCTTCGTGCCCTTCGCCCTCACCCAGGGCGAGCTCGACACCATGCACGGCAATGACGAGAGCGTCTCGGTGGAGAACGTCGAGCGCGGCGTGCGCATGCTCTACGATGTGGTGAAGCGCTTCTCCACGAAGTGACGCGCGGTCGTCTTGCTACCAGACGATGGCGACAGGAAACAGTTTGAACACCTCGTCGTCGGTGACGAGGGGCAGCCCTTCGAGGAGGCTCTGCGCGGCCAGCATTCGATCAAACGGATCACGATGTGCCTGCGAGAACGAACCCGCAGCGAGCGCATGCGCCGAGGTGATGGCCAGCTCGTCGGCCTGAAAGTACCGAAGGTGATCGCGGTAGCTCTCGACCACCGCGTGGGCCTCATGCAACTTGCCCAGCCTGTGCTTAGTCGAGATCTCCCAGGCGCTGGCCGCGGAGACCACCACCGCAGTGGCCGGATCACGTAGGAGCTCTCGCACCTTTCGAGACAGCCGGGAAGGGCTGACAAGAGCCCACAGCAAGACGTGGGTGTCGAGCAGCAGGCGGCTCAAGCAGGCTCCCAGCCCACCATCTCGTCTTCGGGCAACGGCTCGAAGAAAGCTTTCGTGACGCGACCTTTCACGAACCCCATGGGGCGCTCGGCAGGTTGCTCGAGAGGAACGAGGCGAGCACAGGGCTTGCCTCCCTTGGCTACGATGATCTCGTGGCCTTCTCGCACCTCTTCGAGCAACCTGGACAGGTGCGTCTTGGCTTCGTGCACGTTGACGATTCGAGGTTTCATGATGTTAGTCTACCAAACTAGACCAAGATGGTCAACGTGTACTGATCACCCGTGAGCGCACGCTTCTGCCACGGGGCGTGAATGAAGAGCGTGTCAGCGCGTCGGCGTGCTCGGGGTCACCACCACGGTGGGGGCGTCGAGCACTGGCGCCCAGCCCACGCGATAGGGACGCCCCTCAAGCGTCACGATGTTCGACTTCCCCAGCATATCGACAGCACGACGCGCCTCTTCTCCCTCGTAGATGACGGCGTGGCCACTGGCCAGGGTCGAGCCGAGCGGAAGATCCCAGGCTGCAGCAGCGGCATCTGCTTCCGCTGGAACAGCGCGCAACCGGATCGAGGTTGGGCGATATGCATCGCTCACCCGCTGGGTGAGCACGCGCAAGCCGTCGATCACCTCGCCCATGCGAACGACCCAGCGTCGGCTGCCTGCAGATTCGGGGGCGTATCGCGAGCGCAGAACGATCTCCCGAACGCCGCCGAGCTGTAGCCCCACGCGCACCGACACGCTGCCGGAGATGTCCACCCCCTCGGTGCGCGCAGGCAGCGCGATGGTGTAGAACTCAGAATCGATGGCGAGCAGGCGCAGATCGATGCGCTCGCGCTCGCTCAGCACCGCCGTGCGCCACGCATCCGGATCCTGACGGTCGCGCGCCACCGCGCGCATCGCGTCACGCCAGACCAGGCGGCCATCGCGATAGAGAACAAGATCCGGCGCGCTGCGCAGAACAGCCTCGAGGGGCTGAGGAGAGACCGGGACCCACTGCGCGTAGGCGAGCCAGTGTGTGGGCTGAACCGGATCCATTGCCCCCCCAGAGCGATCAGCCGTGCCAGTTGGGGAAGTGACGGGAGCCCCTGAGGAATCGGCCTTCAGTGAGGAGGGCGCGCCGCTCGCCGACGGGGGGGACTTCTGCGCTTCCGGCTGCGCGCCCACCGGATGCGAAGCCGCGGATGACGCCACCAGCGAGAATGCGCAGATCGAGGCCAACACGACCATCAAGTGGCGTGCAACGAGTGCGAACGTCGACCGTGAGAGAGACATGTCCGGCCAGGCTCCTTCACATACGAGGGTGTCGGGAACGGGCTTCCGCCACGCCTGTGCGGCTTCCTTCCCGCCGAAGCGCGAGCTGAAACCATCGACGGGTTGGGTGCGAAGAAGCCGGCCGACGGCTTCGTCAGCCCTGTGAAGGCCGCCCACGCGCCACATCTGTGGCAGTACGCGAGTCTGCTCAATGCTCCGCGTTCCTCTGGTGCGCATCACGCCCCAGACAGGGCACGTTGCAGCTCCAGCATCAGTCCGACACAAACGCAGAATCCGTTCAAAGGGGACCCTCGTGAATCTCGAAAGCGCAATCGAAGCCCACAGCCAGTGGAAGGTCCGGTTTCGCACCGCCGTCACGAACGGGGAGCGGCTCGACGTGTCGATGCTCGAAAAGAACAACGTCTTTGAGCTGGGTGCCTGGCTGGCAGGCGAGGCGAAAGCGAAGTATGGCCGCCTGCGTGCGTACGAGACGTGCTTCACGCAGCACGCCGCCTTCCACAAGGAGGCCGCCAGGGTGGCGCTTGCCATCAACGAGGGCCGTCACGCAGAGGCGCTCGCGATGCTGGAGCCGGGCACGCCTTTCTACGCGATCTCGAGCGACGTCTGCGTCGCGATCATGCGCCTTCGCAACGAGGCGGCCCTCTCATCTTGAGTGACATGCGACGCAAGCAGGTCCTGTCGCTGAGAACCCGCGGGCTCGTGAGGGCTACCCCCCCAGCCGCGTGGGGTCTTCCGGCCAGGCATGCCGCGGATACCGACGTGACAGCTCACGGCGCACAGACGGATAGGTTCGTACCCAGAACCCGGCGAGATCGGTGGTGATCTGCACAGGGCGCTGGTTGGGTGCCAGGAGGTGGAGCACAAGTGGAGCCTGCCCGTCACCTACGCGAGGGCCTTCGCGAAGACCGAAGAAGTCTTGCAGGCGAGAGGCGATGTAGGGCAGGCGCTCGGCTTCGTAGCACACTGCTACGCGTCGGCTCGGAAGCTGCACATGGGTGGGGGCAAGGCGATCGACCTGACGACGGGCCTGCGGCGCGAGCCGCTGCTCGAGGCACGCCAAAAACCCTCCCCTGCCCGCCGCCTCACGCACCTCATCGAACGACAAGCAGCCATCGCAGAGCGCTTCCAGCACGTCGATGAGGGCCGCCTCGCCCAGCAGCGGTCGCTCTTCGGGGGGCATGAGGGTGGCCGCGAACGCCACGCGATTCAAATACCCTTCGACGCTCTCCACATCGGTGAACGCGCGAACCCCCACGGCGCGGGCCGCCTCGCCCAGAACCGCAGCCGTGGCCGCGTCGCGGGGCGGATTGACCCGCGTCTCGTCGAGCACGAGACGGTCGTACATGAGGCTGCGCACCAGCTCGACCCGCTCGCTCTTTGCGTTCCACCGCCGCTCGTCGGTCTCGTGCACGTGGTCGATGCACAGGTCGAGCAGCCACGACGCCTCGATCTCGCTGGCCACTCGCACCAGCGTCCCCCCTGCCCGCTCCTCGGCATCGACGCACACCACCAGATCGGCCTCGCTCACCTCGGAAGCCTCCGACAGGCGAGCCGTTCCCCCGCCCGAGAGGAGCAGCTCGAACGCGCCGTCGCGACGTCGGCGGCGGGCCACCCGATCCGGCCAGGCAGCGAGAACGGCTCGCTGCAGCGCATCGTCTCCTCCACCCGATGAAACGGGCGCAAGCCAGCGGCGAAGCTGCCGATCGAGGGCCTCGATGCGCTTCGCCACCCGCGTGTCGAGGTCGTGGCGAGCGCGGTATGCCTCGACCATGGCGAGCACATCCGACGGACCGCTGCGCACCCTGCGCGCTCTCTCGCCGCTCCCGAAGCGGGTGCGCGCATCGCGGCGAGGGTCTCCTTCAGACAGGATGGCGGCGGCAAGACGCCCATCATCCACCGCTCCGAGACGCTCCGCCTCCAGCGCGAGGCGGGCGAGGCGGGGCGACAGGGGCAAGGCGAGCATGCGGCGGCCGAGCGCGCTGATCGCCTCGCCTTCAAAAGCACCCAGACGCGCCAGAAGGGCTTCCGCCTGTGCCAGCGCCACCGACGGAGGCGCATCGAGCCAAGGCAGGCTGCGCACATCGGCTACACCCGCACCTCGCAGCATGAGAACCATCTCGCTCAGATCAGCGCTCCCGATCTCGGGGGCCTCATTTGCAATGCGGTGAACATAGTCATGACTGGCATACAGTCGCACGCAACGACCTGGACGCACGCGGCCCGCGCGACCCGCGCGCTGGTCGGCCGAGGCGCGACTCACCTTCTCGACGCGCACCTCTTCGAGCCCGGACCACGGCAAGGTGCGCACGCGACGCACGAGTCCGCTGTCGATGACCGTGGTCACCCCCTCGACCGTGAGCGAAGACTCAGCCACGTTGGTGGCGAACACCACCCGCCGTCGCGCCCCGGGCGTGATCGCGGCCGCCTGCTGCTCGAGAGAGAGATCGCCGTGCAGCGGACGGGCATCAACGCCTCGATCGGCCAGCGAAGCCGCGCAGGCCTCCATGCAACGCCGGATCTCGGCTGCCCCCGGCAAGAAGACCAGCACATCGCCCGCGTCGGCGTCGAGAGCGCCGCGCACCGCCGCCGCAACACGGCTGTCGAGCGGGCGGTCATCGACGTGCGCATATTCGACGCGCACGTCGAACTGCCGCCCCGAGGTCTCCACCACCTCAGCCCCACTCAGCCACGCCGCGACAGGACCGGGATCGAAGGTCGCCGACATCACCACGATGCGCAGATCCGGGCGGGCCGTCGCCTGCAGGCGTCTCAGCCAGGCCAGCGCCAGATCGGTGTTCAAGCGGCGCTCGTGGAACTCGTCGATCACCACCACGTCGACGTCGCGCAGCTCTGGGTCTTCGATGAGCTGGCGCATCATCACCCCGTCGGTGACGAACTGCACCCGCGTCGACGGCCCCACACGTGCGTCGAAGCGCACCTGATAGCCGACCTCGTCACCCACCTGCCCCCCGCGCTCACGCGCCACCCAGGTCGCGGCCATGCGGGCCGCAAGCCTCCGAGGCTCCACGACACGGACCCGCCCGCTCAGCGCGCACGGCACGCGCGTGGTCTTCCCTGACCCGGGCGGGGCGAGCACCACAACGTTCCCCAGCGCACACGCCGCGCGAATGCGCTCGAGAACCGCATCAACCGGAAGCGCGGTCACCGAACCGGCCCGAGGGAGCACGATCAGCCGAGCAATCCGTCGGGGCTGGGGCTGTCTCGCTCGACCAGCGTGACCTCGACCGAACCGTTCAAGTGAAGGCGATCGCCCACACGGAAGGAGACCTCTTTACCGAAAGAAACCTCAGCGCCATTGATCTGTGAGCGCCCCATGCGGTCGAGCGGTCGATAGACCACCCACCCCTTGCCCTTCACCTCGATGACCCCATGCCGCGAGCAGATGCGGCGATCATCGATGCGCACGTCATTCTCAAGGCGATGCCCGATGGTGTTCTGCGCACGCAGCAGCGGTACCACCTCGTCGCCCCACTGAACGCCCAGCGACTCGATGACACTCTGCAGGCGACGGTGCTCGAAGCTCACCATGGTGCGCCCCATGGTAAGACGGTCTCCACTCACGAGAGGCGTTCTGTCATCGGGCTTGAGCGTGTCGAAGTTCACGTTCAGGTTCATGGTGGCGTCTACGTTGAGCGCCTCCGGCCGCCCGTGGGCAATCGTGATCTCGAAGGTCGCACAGTCGCGTTCAGGGAGCTCGAGATGAAGGTCTGACCGTGCGCCCGGCTTGCCCACAACGATGGGTCCCTCGAGCAGGAAAGGCTCGATGTAGAGGGCAGAGCCTCGATCGGTTCCCGACAGGACGCGCAGCACGTACTCGAAATCGACGTCACCCGGCGTGTAGTACGGGGGCTCACCGAGGCAGATCTCGTCGATCACGGGGTTTCCGACAGGCCGCCCCTCGCGCAGCGCCGCGGCCATCCAGGCGGCCTGCTCGAGCTCGGCGGTGATGAGCGCCACGTCTCCGAACACGAGCACCGAGCCCTTGGGAACGTCAACGCGCTCGCCTGAGCCGGGCAGCCTGCAGTACACCAGTCCCGGCCACTGGGCCACCATGCACGGGCGTTCGAAGCACTCCATGAAGAGATGCTCGCTGCCAAGCGACAGATCGATGTGCCACGACTCGAGTCCGGCAACGCTGAACGATTCGAGCGATTCCTCCTCTTCGGCGGGGGGCGTGCAGAGCCGCGTCAGCGGTCGCTTCAACGGGATGACGCGCCCGCTCTCAACTCCCCCCATGACGACCACGGCACGGCTTCCCTCATAGGTTCCCCCGCGGACCGGATAGTCGACGACACGTCGCAGCTGCAGCGTGTTCGCGCCGATGCGGATGCGGTCGCCCAGGCGAAGGGCGTGAGAGGTGCTCACCGAGCTGCCGTTCACCACTGTGGGCTGAACCGGAGATCGATGCTCGATCACGTAGCAGCGCTTCTCGTCGTTCCATCGGAGGAACGCCTGGATGAGCGGAAGGCTCGCGTCATCGAACGTGATGCGTCGGGGGTCGGAGGCGTCGGCCGCATCGCACCGGCCAAGCACGAGCACAGGACGATCGAGCTCGATGGAAGTGCCTGCTCGACTCCCCTCGACCACAAAGAGCTCCAACCTCGCCCTCGGCAATGTACCCCCCCCTCTCCCAGCGATTCGAGCAGAAGACGCTCCCCGATGCTGATTCTTACAAATGCTCGTGGTCCCTGCCTTGGGGGCGCGGCACCCACCTGGCAGCCACATCGCGCTCGAGACCGATTTCCAAGCCACGGGCCCTGTCGCGAGGAACACTCCCTGCGGGTGTAAAATAGGCCCCCACCATGCCCCTGCGTCTGTGGCTCGTGTTCGAAGACCCGATCATCTCTCGCGTGAAGAGCGAAAGAATGGCGCGCGCCCAGACCATGGGCGTGCTCGACGAGATCGCGCTGCGAGAAGACGTGCTGCGCCTCGAGAACTTCTGCAGCCCGTCGGTCGAGCAGATATTGCGGGCCCTGGTCGATGGCGCAGAGGGAGGGCCGCTGCGCTGGTTCGACCCACGCGACGGCCTCGAGAGCGTGCGCGGCATCCTGCGACATGGCGAGAGCAACCCCTCCGCACTGCGAGGGGTGACCCGCGACCTGAAGGCCTACCAGAAAGCGCTCGACGAGGCCGTGAGGCGCAAGATACGCTTCCGGCTGCAGGTCGACTACCGCGACGTGGTCTGACCCCCTTCCCTCCCTCGACGGCGCGCGGTACAATGAGCAGGACATGACGTACACGGCCTCGCCGTCACCTTCTCGTACAGGCGGAGCACCACCGCCTCCAAAGCGATGCTGAGCAACGAACCCGTCTTTCGTGACGGGGCCCGCGGTGAAGCCTGTCTGCTGCTTCACGGACTGGGCGGGGGCAGCTTCGAGATGAGCCTCCTGGCAGAGCATCTGCACCACCTCGGCTATGCCGTGCAGACCGTGAACTACCCTGGCCACGACCGTCCCTCAGCGATCATGCCCGCCTCCCGATGGGAGCAGTGGTATACCCACGTCGAACAGGCCTGGCTCTCACTGAGGCGCCGATACCCCCGCGTGTCGGTGATCGGGTTCTCCACGGGCAGCCTTCTCGGGCTGCATCTCGCAGCCCGCCACCCCGTCGACACGCTGGTGGCCCTCAGCCCTTTCCTGGCCGTTCGCCATCAGTGGTACTACGTTCTGCGCCCAGAGGCCTACCTCTTCTCCATCGGACACCTGTTGCCGTTCGTGCCCAAGATGAGCGCCCCGCTCAAAGATCGGGAGATGGCACGCCAGGTCAGCAACGCCACCTGGTTTCGCACGTTCAGCCTTGCCTCTGCGCGCAGCGCCGTCGCGCTCATCGCCGAGGTGAAGCGCGAGCTGCGCAACGTGCACTGCCCGATTCTCGTGATGCAGTCACCCCATGACCGTGTGGTCGATCCGAACGGGGCCGAATATCTCTTCCGCGAGGTCGGGGCACGCATCAAGAAGATGCACTGGCTGCGCCGCTCCGATCACATCATCACGCTCGACCTCGAGCGCGACGAGGTCTTCGAGCGTGTGGCGAGCTTCCTGCACGCCTGCGTCGACGCGGGTGAAGCCGCGGTCTGAGCCTCAGCGCACGCTTGCCGCCCAGCGATAGATGTCGGCATACACACGGGCCGACCTCTCCCACGAGACGTCTGTGAGCATGGCGCGACGCATTGCCTGCTGCCAGCTCTCACGATGACGGTAGTCGCCCAATGCGCGTCCGATGGCACCCAGCATCTCGTCTTTCGAGTAGCGACCGAAGAGATAGCCGGTGCCCGAACCGCCTCCGCGATCGGTGATGGTATCGACGAGGCCGCCGGTGGCGCGCGCGATGGGCAGCGTGCCATACCGCATCGAGATCATCTGTGCAAGCCCACATGGCTCGAACGACGATGGCATCAGGAACATGTCGCTGCCCGCATAGATTCGCCGCGCGAGATCGGCATTGAATCCGATGTGGCAGGCGATGCGGCTTGGATTTCCGGCCGCCGCCATGCGGATGCTGTGCTCGTAGCTGTCGGCCCCTGAGCCCAGCAGAACCATCTGGGCGTCGCTGTAGTGGAGGATCTCGTGGAAGCTCTTCACGATGAGATCGATGCCCTTCTGCGGATCGAGCCGGGTGACCACACCGATGAGCGGCACATCTGGACGTTGCGGCAGCCCCATCGCCGCCTGCAGCTCGCGCTTGCAGGCGGCTTTCCCGTCGAGGCCGTCAACACTGAACCGAGCCGCGATCCGACGATCGGTCATGGGGTTGTAGTCGTCGGTGTCGATGCCGTTGAGCACCCCGACCAGGCGCCCGTGACGCTCGCGCAGCACGCCGTCGAGACCGAGGCCGTACTCTGGTCTGCGGATCTCGTCAGCGTAGGTGGGGCTCACCGTGGTGATCACGTCTGCTGTGCGAAGCGCCTGCTCCATAAGATTGACGGGGCCGTGGGCGTCATACACGCCGATGAGCGGCCACTTCGATGGGCCGAACAGCCCTTGGTGGGCGATGTTGTGAATGGTGAACACGAGCCCCGGACGCATGGGGGCCGCCCACGCGATTCGAACCGCCGCGGCCGCATGCCAGTCGTGCGCGTGCACGACGTCGGGCATCCAACCCGCCCGGTGACACGCCTGAAGCGCGGCGCGACAGAAGAGGACGAAGCGCTCCGCGTCGTCGCCCTCGCCGTAGACCCTCCCCCGAGAGCCGAAGAAGTGGTGGTTCTCGACGAACAGGGTGCGGCCTTCATCACACCCCCAGACCTGGCTCTCCTCCCCCCGCCACTCGAGAGGGGTGGGAAAGTTGTCGAGGATCTTCGTGAGCCCCACCTGGCCCGGATGGATGGTCCCGTAGCGCGGAAGCATCAGCCGAACATCGATGTCTAGCCGGCGCAGCGCAGCAGGCAGCGCACCTGCAACATCGGCCAGGCCTCCAACCTTCACCCAGGGGGCGGCCTCTGCGGCCAGGAACAGTACTCTCATCGCGCAAGCTTCCTCTCTCGACCGACCATTGTCTGACGAGGCGATGGTTCCCTCCTCTGCCGTCTTCCCCCTCACGGCTCCCTCCCGCGGGAGAGGAGCGCCCGTGACGCCCACAGAAATCGAACGCGATGAGCAAGATCACCTCTCCCGCCATGTTGACCACAAGCGCAGTCGCCCTCCTGCTCCTGGCAAGCGGATGCGCGCATCTCACCCCAGGCGGTGCAGCGCAGAGCCCCTCACCCGCGATGTCTGCCTCGGCCGCTCCAAGTGGGACGGCAGGCACGCCCGCCTTGGCCGCAAGCCCGAGCAGTGTGCCCGCGGGTGCGCCCCCATCGGCGTCGGCCTCGCCAGGAGACCACGCTTCGGGCACCCCGTCTCCCGCTTCTTCTTCGGCGGCATCTCCCGCGGCCTCCGGAACGCCTGCGACCTCAGCCGCTTCCCCTGAGCCCTCTGGCCATCCCCGCCTGCGCGACCGCCTCAAGGACAAGATCAAGCAGCATCTGCCCGGCGCAAGCACGCGCGAAGAAGAATCGAACTGAGCGAACGCAACAGACGCACCCCCCTGTGGCGGATGCGTCTGTCTTCGAATGCCCTCGCGCCCGACGTGGGCGCTATCTCAGCCCAGGAAGCTCTGCAAGCTCTCGAGCTCTGCCGCGTCGTTGCGCAGGCGCGCAAGCGCAAGTGCGCGCTCGGCACACGCGCGGCCACCCGCTTCATCGCCACGCGCGCGACGCAGATGCGCGAGGCGCTTGAACGCATGCAACCGCTGCTCGAGCGAAATGCTCTCGATAGGCTCGGCGATCTCGAGCGCGCGAGCATAGAGCGCCTCGCTCAGCTCGCTCTCCCCCATGGCGTGATAGCGATCGGCCGCGAGAAGCACGTAGTCGAAGGCCTTCTCGTACTGCTCCGACTCGAGGAAGTGATGGGCCAGCGCCTCGTACACCTCACGCAGGCGAGGCGCAAAAGCCTCTTCGGTGGCGCCGCCGATGAGCAGATGCAGGCGGTTGCGCGAGCGTGACTCGAGCCCATTCTGCAGGGCCGCCTGCAAACCGTCGTGCCGGAAGCGGAAGCACTCGCGGCCTGGGATCCACTCCTCCTCGATGAGGTGATGGCGCGTGGCCCACTGCAGAATGCTGATGACCTCATCTTGAGGCTTGCCGGAGACCTTCATCAGCACCTCGAAATCAAAGACAGGTCCGATGCAGGCCGCAACCGTGAGCAGCATGGCCACCTTCTCCGGCAATGTGGCCACGCGGCTCTCAAACACGCTTCGAAGGCCCCGGAGCGATTCGATGCGTTCCCGAACCACGTCATCGGAGGCGCCTGCGGCAAAGCGCAGGATTCCCTCATCGGTCACCAGCACACGCTCGCGCAGCAGCACGGCCAGCATCTCCTCGACATGCAGGGGGAGCCCCTCGCTCACAGAGGCAATGCAGCTGACCACCGCATCATCGACCGAATCGGCACCGACCAGCGAGAGCATGAGCTCACGAACCAGCGCGCCGTCGAAAGGCTTCAACGAAGCGGTGACCGTGGAGGCCTCTCGCTCGAGGTCGTCTGCGAGTGCGTGCGCCGCGCTGCCCGCGGTCAGTGAGCCATCGCGCCACGTGAGCGCCACGAGCAGGGCGTGATGGCCCTCGTCAGAGACCAGACGACGGATCAATCGCAGCGATGCGAGGTCGAACTGATCGATGTTCTCGAGCACCAGCATGAGGGGCTGTGCGGCAGCGGCCGTCACAATGAAGCGAAACACCATGTCTTCGCAGCGCGCAAGCCCGCGGGACGGCTCGGCACCCAGCACGTGGTCGACACGCCCTTCGAGCAGGTACTCGAGTGTGGAGCCCTCGTCGGTCACCACGTCCTTCACGCGCAGCTCACGGCGCTGCAGATACTGCCGCATGAGCGGCAGGAACGGTGCGAGCGGGCCGTGATCGCGGGCGTTGCCCACCGCCCAGAGCGCTGAGAAGCCAATGAGATTGGCATATGAGGCGAGATCAGAGAGAAGCCTCGTCTTCCCGGTGCCGGCGGGGCCGTGAACAAGGAGCGATGCACGGGTGCCGGCGGCAACACGATCAAGCAGCGCGCGCACCGCGCGCTCCTCGGACTCGCGACCCACCAGAGGAGCAAACGCCACGGGCCGACGGGCGATGGCGGAGTCAGACGTGTCGAGCTCGATGAACTCACCCTCGCCATGGCGCTCGAGACGTGTGATCTCATCGGCCAGGTCGCGGGCTGACCCGTACCGCTGCGCAGGGTCTTTCTGGAGCAGGCGGAGGGCGATGTGCTCGACCCACATGGGTACCTTGGGATTGATGTGGCGAGGCCTGACCGGGACCTCGTTGATGTGCATGAAGACGATTCGCACCGGATCCGGTGCCCAGAACGGCACTTTGCCCGTGGCCAGCTCGTAGAGCAGCACGCCCAGCGAGTACAGATCGGAGCGCGCGTCTCCCCGCTGCCCCTTGGCCTGCTCGGGCGTGATGTAGGCGACGCCGCTCGACTCGCCGGGCGCGACACGGGTCTCGCCTTCGAGACGGCGGGCAAAGCCGAAGTCAGCGATGCGGATGCAATCGTTCTCATCGACCAGGATGTTCTCAGGGCGCAGGGAGCGATGGAGGATGCCGTTGGCGTGCGCGTGGGCAAGGGCCTCGCAGATCACCTTCAGCGCATCGCGCAGGCGGCTGAAATCACGTTGCTCGTCGTTGAACCACTGGCGAAGGTTGCGCCCCTGCACCAGCTCGGTGACCAGGAAGAAATGGCCGTCCTCACCGCCCGTGGCAATGCTGCGAACCACGTTCGGGTGGCTCAGCTTGAAGCCGTCTTCTGCCTGCTTGAGGAAGCGGACGGTGGCCTCCGGCTGTGCGGCGACCTCATCAGACAAGACCTTGACCGCCACGCGCTGCCCTGTTGTCACGTCCTGGGCGATGTACATGTTCCAGATCGATCCGTCACCCAGGCGCTCACCGATGAGGTAACGGCTCGCCACCATGCGTCCAGAGAGACTGCGCGCGCCGTCGACCTTGTTGTCCACCAAGAATGCTCACCGCCTCGATTGATGTTGGAGACGCGCAGGTCTCCGATATGAACGAACGGCGCTCACCGTGGGCCGGCCGCCTTCAGCGGCTGGCGTTACGGGGAGCGCCGCTCTACCGGGTCAGAGCCGTGTCGCACTTTCGACCAGCTGGAGCACGATGTCCTGACGGGGGGCTTCGATGCGCACCACCTGTCCGGATGATTTCTCCATGAAGAAGCTCAGACCGTCGGGCGTCTCACAACGCCACGTGTCCTTCTCTTCACCGCCCACGCCCACTTTTTCCTCCTGCCGTATCTGGAGGGTAATCTCCCGGGTGGCGTGGGTCTGCGGGTCGTAGACGTGCATCGTCGCCTTGGTTCCACGCCCGGGATTGGGAAGCTGTCCGACGACCAGCGCGTACATGGCATAGAAGTGAGGGTCGAGAACGTACACGCCCTCGGAGAGAGGTGTGGTCTGGACCTTGGTCTCCGCCCCGACCTGCACGCGCTCGGTTGCCGCGTCGGCGGTGAAGTCAAAGGCCCGCTCCCAACGAACCCCATCATCGCTCCCGTCGACGCTGCATCGTCGCGGCAGCACATCCGGCGTGACGAGAAGGCGGCTCTTCGCCGTTGAGCGCTTGCCGTCGAGGGTTCGCACCATCGAGAACGAGACGTCGTACACATCGTGGCCGTCGAGCTTCGTCAGCCCGTTGACCTGTGCGATCTCGGTGCCGATCTCCTTGCCGCCGTGAACGACCGTGTAGACCCTGCGCTGACCCACGGGCCAGGTGAGCTCGCGCGTGAAGAAGGGGACGCGACGCGGGGGCGTGGGACTGTACGACGAGACCGCGACCTCGATGCGGCTCGCCTCGCATGCCTCACCGAGAGCCACATGTGTCGCGCCGAGCGTGCCCGCCTCGCCCGTGGAGGGATCGATGGGAACCCAGCCCTCGTCGCCCACGTACACCTCGACCCAGGAATGGGGCGCGAAATACCCCTTCTGGAAGGCAACCCCGCTGACACGGCGGGCCGGGATGTTGATCGATCGGAGCAGCGTCACCGCAAGCAATGCCTTGCTCTCACTGTTACCAGACATGGTCTGCAGCACATAGCGCCCGCTCGGCATCGAGAACCCGTCGGCCACCTTGTCGTGAATCCACGTGTTGACACGTGTTGCGGCCTCCCACGAGGTGCGCGACCGCCAGGCCACCTCCTCGCCCTTGCTGTGGACCTCTTCGTCTGCGGCTTCGACGCCGGGCTCGGCTCGCGTGAACGAAGCCAACGCCCCCTCGTAGGCGGCGCGGCGGGGGAACGGCGTGGATGCCTTGACCGTCACCGTCCGGGTCTCCACGGTGACGGTGCCCTTCACCGCGCCGTCCGTCAACGTGCCATCGAACGTCTGGCTGTATCCGCCGGCACTTCGGGTGAGGCTGGGCTGACCGCTGACCTTGAGGTCGACGGTCGCACGGAAGGACCGCAAGGCGGCGCTGTCGGGAAACCAGATGTTGGAGAAGCCGAGGCGATCCCGGTTGAGATCGACGCCCACGGACTTCTTGAGCAGCGCCTCGACCCGTACGTCAGAGAGCGTGAAGACGAATCCCCCGTGGATATCATCGAGGCGGAGCAGACGACCGCCATCAGACACCCAGGCCCGTGCCAGCGGTCCGCGCGAATCGGAGACGAGCACCACGCGTGCAGGCATGTCGCTGCGTCCCGGGACCGATACGGTGCTTCGCCCCTCGCTCTTGAACGACAGGGGCTGACTGCTGCGCAGCACGGGATCGTAGACGCTGATGGTAGACCCTTCGCCCCGCGCGCGCCAGGCGGCGAGCAGCACGGCGTAGTGCTCCACCATGGAATCGATGCGCCCCCAGATGTTGTTGCACAGGAGGAATGGGGGCGTCTCCACGTTCACGGTGTGCGTGATCTCCTGATTGCCCTGGGCATTCTTCTGCGCCACGAGGCGAGGCGTGAAGAGGCACTCGGTGCGCAGGTCGAGAGCACCCTGCCGCTGCGAGCACACGAAGAGCGAAGGCAGCAGGCTGGCGCGATTGAGCAGGAGACGCGAGGCAAAGACCACCTCGTTGATCGCTTCCGGCCCCAGCTTGACGCGTGAGACGGAGTTGATGACATAGAACCGATCGCTGCCGAGCTCCACCGATTCCTCGATGGAGTAGCGCGAGTATCCGATCAGTGCGTTCTGGAAGCGTATGGCATACCAGTTGTCACGCTCGACCGCGAGCACGGGCGCGGTGGGCGCCGCCAGCACCGACGTCGTGAGCGAGAGCAGGAACATCGCCGCCAGCACCCCGTGCCGAGCGACCGTGGAAAGAAACCGCTGTGAGATGCGCCTCATGATAATTCCTCTTTTGCAGGCGTGAGCAGTACGGGCGTCCCCCTTCGCGCGCGCATCGCAGGTGCGACAGACGTCTGCGGCAGGCCGCGCAGTGGAAGCGAGGGGGGCGGTGTCCTTTGACAAAGGCGCCTTCACTCCTGCCCTGCGCACAGACGGCTGACGCAGCGACGTGATGCACCAACCAGGAAGGGGACCACGACCGACAGGCGAACTACGCTCTCGCCATGACCATGCCGCCCACCCCGCGAATGGCCGCATCCCCGACCGAGAAAGGCACTCGTGTTCGAGAGATGTTCAGCGCCATCAGCCGACGCTACGACCTGCTCAACCGCGTGCTGAGCGCTGGCCTCGACCAGGGCTGGCGCCGCCGTGTGGTCGCCTTGACCGGCGCCAGCGAGGGGCGCAGCGCGCTCGACCTGTGCACGGGCACGGGCGATCTGGCCGTGATGCTCGCCTCCCGGGTCGGTCCCACAGGGAGCGCCGTGGGCCTCGACTTCTGCGCAGAGATGCTCGACATCGCCCGCACCAAGTACCCGCCCTCACGATGGCCGCGACTCGACTTCGTGCGCGGGGACGCCCACGCGCTTCCTTTTGAGGACGATGCGTTCGACACCGCCACCATGGCGTTCGGTCTGCGAAACCTCTCGAGCCCGTCGCGGGGCTTCGAGGAGATGGCACGGGTGGTGCGCGCCGGGGGCACCGTTCTCGTGCTCGAGCTCACGCGCCCCAAGGGCCTGCTGCGGCTCCTGTACTACCCCTACCTCTTCGTGGTGCTCCCTCTGCTGGGAGGCCTCTTGTCGGGACGCTTCAGCGCCTATCGCTATCTCGCGCGCTCCATCGCAGAGTTCCTGCCGCCGCAGCGGGTGCTCGACGAGATGCGCGGCGCAGGTCTCGTCGATGTCTGCGCCCTTCCCCTTCTGGGAGGCATTGCCACGATCTTCTTCGGTCGGGTTGGCGAAGGCTGAGCTTCCCCCGCGCGCCTCCAGGCGCGCTCACACACCGAGGCCGTACTGGCCGAAGACGTTCATGATCATCTCGACCGTGGCGAGCACTTCGTCGTTGCGCTGGTGCAGGGCAAGATGAGGGTCCGGCACCTGCACGGGCAGCGCGAAGCTCATGTTGATGATGTCATCGCGCGGGAAGTCGCATACAACCTCGCACAGCCCGAGCACCGGCCGGAGCGCGCTCGTGTCCACGGGCGAGAACTCGAAGAGCAGCGACTGATCTTCGTAGAGCTGCAGATCGATCATCTTGATCGAGAACGTCTGCTCGTCGGCGAACTTGCGCCCCAGATCGACGATCACCGGGCTGATCTTGAACGCGCGCGACACCGCCCACGATGGGTCGACGTGAACGAACATCTCCACCTGTGTCGTGAACGTGGCACGCACGTTCATGAGCTCCTGCGACAGGATCTCGGGCACGTGACGCAGATCGACGTCCGGATAGCACTGGCCATGTCCCACCGCAGAGAGCTGCGCCAGCACGTCGACGAACGGCCCGTTCCCCACCGACATGGTCGAGAAGCCGATTCCTCCCTCGGCCTCGATCTCACAGGCCTTCAGCGTCTCGTCGAGGTCGGCGATGGGGCCGTCGGTGATGACCACGACACGGTTCACCTTGTCGGGGGAGAAGTTGCGTCGAACCTCTCGGCACACCTGCTCCAGGGCCTCGGCAAGATAGCGACCCTCCCCCAGGTCGAGGGTCTCCATCTTCTTCTGCAGCAACCGTCGCGTGGCTTTCTTGTCTTCCACGCGCTCGGCCGTGAGGAAGAGATAGGGCCTGCGCCCGAAGAAGCAGACGCTGAGAGTGTCGCTCGGGCCGAGCTCTTCAACCGCGAGCTCGAGGATCTGCTGCTTCGTCGACAGCCGCTGGCGCGCGTCTCCCTTGCCATCGGTTGCCGACATGTCGACCAGCAGCCCGAGGTTGCGGGATGGGGCCGACGACAGGAAGCGGATGGATGGCTTCACGGTCACGATGGCATACACCGCACGCTCCCCTGCCGGCGTGACGCCGGCACTCCAGCGACACGTCAGGCGAACGGCGCCATCGACATTGGTGAGCGGACGCCCACAGTGATCGCAGTACGGCGACTTCTTGCGCGTGGCGCGATCGCAGCTCTTGCAGAGGATGCCGATGGGGCGCGACGGCACCCCGACACGCAGACGCGTCTCTACGCGAGGAACATCGCCAACGATCATCTCTCGTGTCTTCGAGCCGTCGTCACCGTCGTTCGAATCTCTCGAGCGCCGCGATGCCTCTCCCCCATCGCCCAGACGACGCGCACCACTGTCGAGAAGCGCGTCGCTGCGCCTCCGCTCGCTCCCCCCGGCGCGCCGATCGGGCGTGAACGAGTCAAATGTGTCTTCACGCCTGCGATTGGGAGCTGCCGTGGATGCTTCGCCTCCCTTTCGCTGCTCGGTCGGTCGCTGCTCGGTCGGGCGCTCCTCACCCCCCCCTCGGAGGATCGTGGTCTCGCGCGCGGGAGACCGCAAGATGGTGGTGCGTCTCGAATCTGCCTGCGGAACGTCAGGCGCCGACGGACGGGACGACTCGCTGGCCACCCCCGACCGGTCTAGCCGTGTACCGCATCCGACGCAGAACTGTGCCCCCGGCCGATTCGGCCGGCTGCACGAGGGGCAGTGTACCAAATGCAGCGACTCCTCTGCCTGTGATTCAGCCCGTGCCCGGCTCGTTCCAGTCGGACAGGAAACGTTCCACCGTCGAGCCGCTGGCGTCCGGGAGAGGTTCGAGCCCCATCTCCATGACGACGATGGTTCCCTTCCGGCTCGTTGAGAGCAGCACGCGATCGAGCAGCTCGAGAAGGATCGTGTACCCATAGCCCAGCGACGTCTTCGACGACCAGCCCTTCATGAGCGTGCTGCGGGGCAGCAGCGAGAAGTCGATGCCACCTCCCTGGTCACTCACCCAGATCTGTGCCCGATCGCTGAAGCGGTAGATGTCGAGCACCCCACCACTGGCGTGCTTGAGGGCATTCGTGGCCGCCTCCGACACACAGAGCACCACGTCGAACACGCGATCGCGGTCCATGTGCATGGAGAGCAGCGCCTCCTCGGTGGCGGCTCGCGCCGTCCCCACGTCTGAAGAGTCGGAGATCGGAAGGCTGCGCACGCGCTCGCCTCCACCGCGCAGGAGAGCAAGTTCGCTGTCTTCTGCCAGCACGAGCTTGCCACCGCTCACAGCATAGATGACATCGCGCATGATGGTGCGCCGCTCGCGCTCCATCTCGAGGCGGCGCTCGCTCTCGATCTTGTCGTCGATGAGAGACTTCAGGCGAATCAGGTTGCGCACGCGCGAGAACAGCTCGAGGCGGTCGAAGGGCTTCACGAGGAAGTCGTCTGCGCCTTTGTCGAGCCCCTTGATCTTGTCTTGCAGATCGTTCAGGTTCGTGAGCATCACGATGGGAATGAGTCGCGTCTTCTCGGCGTTCTTCAGGGTCTCACAGACCTGGTATCCATCAACCCCCGGAAGCATGACGTCGAGAAGGATGAGATCGGGGGGATCGCGCTCCACCATCTCGAGCGCTGTCTCTCCATCGTAGGCGACAGAGACCTCGTAATCGTTCTCGAGGTGCTTCTGCAGCAGCAGAACATTCGCTTCGTTGTCGTCGACGACAAGGACGCGGCGACGCCGACCGCTCGTGTCGAACGCAGCGGTGAGGTCGGGGCGAGTGGGCTCGGTTGTCGGCACGTCAGGACGCTCCCGTTGCAGTGTACCAAGCGTTTGGAGTCGCCGATCCTTTTGGGGTTCACGGCTTCACCGGCGCGTTCCTTCCACAGCGCACAAACGACCATGCGACGGCGTCGCCGCAACGCGACGCCGTGGAGATCGTCACTCACTCGGCGGCAGGTTCAGACGACAGCCTGCCCGCGGCGGATGGATCTTCCTGCGAGCGCTGGATGGCCAGCAGCTGCTCCCTCAGGTCTCGCAGTATCTCACGAACATCTTCCGCGCTGCGGGGGACATTCACCGTGAACGTGGTGCCCTGGTTCGGTTCGCTCACGACGTCGATTCGCCCGCCGTGGTCCTCGATGATGTGCTTGACGATGGAGAGACCGATGCCCATGCCCTCGACCTTGCGCGTCATGTAGTGGGCAACCTGGTAGAAGGGGTCGAAGATGCGCGAGACGTGCTCTGGCGATATTCCGATGCCGGTGTCACACACGCGCACCTCTACAGCGTCTCCGACCTCTATCGCGTGAATCGATACGCGGCCGCCAGACGGCGTGAAGCTCATGGCGTTCTGAACGAGATGGGCGAACGCATGGGTCAGCTTCTCCTCGTCGGCACGTACGGGCAGCAGGTTCGGTTCGTGCTCGACCGTCAAGGTGAGGTTCCGCTCGAGCGCGGTGGCCTGCAGACCATCGACGAGACGCACGAGCAGCTCCGAGATGGACACCTGGGCCTTGCGCAGAAGAGCCAGGCCCGATCGCATGCGTGAAAGGTCGAGCAGCTGGCGCAGCAGCGACTCGAGCTCGGACATCGACGTGTCGAGCCCTTCGACGATTCGGGTCATCATCTCGTCCGGACCGTCGTTGCGATGCAAGGTGCGCAACAGGCTGACATAGCCCTTCATCACCGTGAGAGGGGTCTTCACCTCGTGCGAGACGATGGAGATGAAGGCGTCCTTCAGCCGCTCCGCCTCCTGTGACATCTGGAAGCGCGCGCGCAGACGCTCGGTCTCCAGCTGCTCCTCCTGGAGGAACTTCATGCGCAGCAGCGACCGAACCCTCGCCTGCAGCTCTGCCCGGTTGAACGGTTTGGAGATGAAATCCTCGGCGCCGGCGCGAAGCCCCCGGATCTTGTCTTCGAGCTCTTGCAGGGCCGTGATCATGAGCACGGGGATGTGCTTGGTCATGGCGGTTGCCTTCAGCTTCTCACACACCTGAAAACCATCGAGCCCCGGAAGCATGATGTCGAGGAGGATGAGGTCGGGAGGGCTGTCGACCGCCATCTCGTAGCCGCGCTCACCGTCTGGCGCAACGAGGCACTCGAGCTGCTCGCTCTTCAGGCAGGCCTTGGCGAGGAGGACGTTCGTCGGATTGTCATCGATGATGAGAACCCTCGGCAGGCGAGCGGGTTCTGTGTCTGCAGTTCCAATCATGGCGCTGTTCTGGGAATCGACGTCACGCACCGCTCACTCCTCGACGGAGATGTTGGCCCGTACGTCACGTCTTTCCTCCTGGAATCAGTGAGGCGACGCACCGCACAGCGATGCGTCGCCTCCGCCCTGGTGCAACGCGAGCCCGAGCAGGGCCTACCCCATGGTCTTCTCCACCGCGGTGAACACCTCGTCGAGGATATCGATGCCGCGATCGATCTGCTCGGCAGTGATGACGAGCGGAGGGGAGAACCGGATGACGCTCTCGCCACAGGGAAGCAGCAGGACGCCCTTGGTGAAGGCCATCTGGATGACCTGATCGCACTCGGCCTCGGCAGGCTCCTTCGTGTCGCGATCGACCACCAGCTCGATGCC
The DNA here is from genome assembly GCA_010028905.1 of Pseudomonadota bacterium. Taxonomy (NCBI): domain Bacteria; kingdom Pseudomonadati; phylum Pseudomonadota; species Pseudomonadota bacterium. The sequence goes on from RGZZ01000009.1 coordinate 23,839, forward strand.
CTGCATGAGGCCCTTGCCGCGGATGTCGCCGATGAGCCGATGCTTCTCCTTGAGCCTGTGAAGGTGGGCTTCGAGCCGCTTGCCCATCTCGGCGCCGTGGTCAAGTGCGCCATCGCGCAGCGCGTGCACGGTGGCCAGGGCCGCCTCGCACGAGACCGGGTTGCCGCCGTACGTGCTGCCGTGGCTGCCTCGCCCCCAGGTCATGACCTCATCGCGCGCGATGAGCGCGCCGAGCGGCATGCCGGACGAAAGCCCCTTGGCCGTCACGATGACGTCCGGCACAACGTCGTAGTGCTCGATGGCGAACATCTTTCCGGTGCGCCCCATGCCGCTCTGCACCTCGTCGGCAACCAGCATGATGCCGTGCCGGTCTGCCATGTCGCGCAGCTTCTGATGGAACTCGAGGGGAGGAACGATGTAGCCGCCCTCGCCCTGCACCGGCTCCACGAAGATGCCTGCGATCTCGTCTGGCGGCACCATCGAGGTGAGCAGCCTCTTCTCGATGACGTCGGCGCAGTACACGTCGCAAGAGGGGTAGGTCTTGCCGTACGGGCAGCGGTAGCAGTAGGCGTAGGGAACGTGGTGCACCGACGGCACGAACGGAGCGAATCCGCGGCGCTGACCCACCTTTGACGAGGTGAGCGAGAGCGAGCCGTAGGTGCGACCGTGGAAGGCCCCGTGGAAGGCCAGCAGGTGCGGGCGACGGGTGTGGAAGCGTGCCAGCTTCATGGCCGCCTCGACCACCTCGGTGCCGGAGTTGCCGAAGTAGACCTTCTTCTTGCCCGGCCCAGGCGCGAGCTCGGCCAGTGTCTTGGCGAGGTTCACCATCGACGAGTAGTAGAAGTCGGTTCCGCAGATGTGCAGGAAGCGATCGGCCTGCGCCTTGATGGCCTCGACGACGCCAGGCGGGCTGTGGCCCACCATGGCCACGCCTACCCCCCCCATGAAGTCGAGGAAGCGGTTCCCGTCGACGTCTTCGATGACCGCACCGCGCCCGCGTGCCACGGCAAGCGGATACTCCTTGATGTAGGAGTGCGAGACGTACTCGTGATCTTCTTCAACGAGGCGACGTGCGCGCGGCCCCGGGATCTCGGTGTGGATGTAGGGCGCGTCGAGGGCGAGCAGATCGTCGTCCGGATGCGCCGTCGCGCTGCTGGGAGTGTGGGTCTCGCTCATGTCATCACCGTCCTTGATTGCTCACGCATGAACTGCATCACGTAATACGGTCCGCAGCCCCCCTTGCCGCTCGACCCGCTCCCCTTCCAGCCGCAGAACGACTGCACCCCGGGCCAGGCGCCCGTGGTTGCGCCGGTGCGACGGTTGGCGTACAGAACGCCCGATTCGATGGTGTTGAAGAACACATCGAGCTCGGCCTGCTCGGCGGTGAAGATGCCCGCGGTGAGACCGTAGTCTGCCGCGTTCGAGAGGGTGATCGCCTCTTCGAGGGAGTCGACCGGCGCCACCGCCAGCACCGGGGCGAAGAGCTCGGTGTAGAACAGCGGGTGATCTTTCGGAAGGTCGGTGACGATGGTGGGCGCCAGGTAGTACCCCGCACCGTGCTCTTCGAGACGACGCCCGCCCGCGCGGATGATACCGCCATCGGCCCGCGCTCTCTCGACCCAGTGCAGGTAGCGATCAACCGCTGCCTGGTTGATGATGGGGCCCAGGTACACGTCGGGAAGGGTGGGATCGCCGATGCGGATGGCCTCGGTCTTCTCGACCAGCAGCGCGAGGAAGCGATCGTACACCGAGCGATGCACATAGGCACGTGAGCACGCGCTGCACTTCTGCCCCCCGAAGCCGAACGACGAGCGCATCGTGCCCTCGGCCGCCTTGTCGAGGTCTGCGCTGGGCATCACGATGCTCGGGTTCTTTCCCCCCAGCTCGAGGATGCACGGGCGCGGATAGCGCATGCTGAACGCGTGGTAGAGCGACATGCCCACCTCTTTGGAGCCTGTGAAGATCATGCCTTCGACCCGGCGCGACTGCGTCACGGCATCTCCGAAGATCGCCCCGGACGCGGTGACCAGGTTGAACACCCCCGACGGCAGTCCGGCCTCGTGGAACAGGTGCGCCATGCGAACGGCCAGCAGCGGCGCCTCTGACGCGGGCTTGAAGACCACCGTGTTGCCCGCCACGAGGGCGCCCGCGCTCATGCCCGCGGCAAGCGCGAGGGGAAAGTTGAAGGGGCACACCACGGCCCACACGCCGAGGGGACGCAGCACCGACGACGTGTTCTCGTTGTCAGACAGTCGCCCGAGCGGAAGGGTGAAGCCCTTGGCGTCGTCCATCTGCTGGCAGTAGTAGCGGATGAGGTCGGCTGCCTCTTCCACGTCACCCATGGCCTCGAGGCGGTTCTTGCCCACCTCGAGTGACATGGCGGCGGAGAGCGCATACTTGTCACGACTGATCAGATCAGCAGCGCGGCGCAGCACCGCCAGACGCTCCGACCACGGGGTATCGCGCCACGCGGGCCAGGCGGCGTGCGCGAGTTCGATGGCCTGGTCGACATCGGCCCTCGTGCCCACGGCGAAGCGCCCGATGAGCACGTTCGGATCGATGGGCGAGCGATCATCGAACGTGGTGGCAGACATCACCTCACGACCTCCGAGGAACTGGCCGTGGGTGGCGCCCAGCGTGGCGCGCACGGCGGCGAGGGCCTCATCGAACGCGGCGTTGAAGGCCTCTTGGTTGGCCCCGAGCGTGCTGTAGGTGATCTTGAACGAAGCGGCTTGAACGGTCATGGACAGATTCACCCCTGGAAGATGGTCGGAGCCTCTTCTTCAAATCCCTGGGGGTTCCTCTGCCGAGAACTGTTGCACTGTCTTGCGTCGCGCGCCCCCTTGGCGGCAGGCCGCAAGGCCGGCCCCCGCGAAGCCCTGCGTCGTGAGCAGCAGCGGTTCTGGCAGGCGTGTCCTCGTGGTCGACGACGAGGAGGCCATCGTCGATTTTGTCGTGATGGGCCTGGGATACGAGGGGTTCGAGACCGCGTCGGCGGCCGGCGGACGCGAGGCCCTCGAGAAGTTCCATGACTTCCGCCCCGACGTGGTGATCCTCGACTGGATGCTCCCTGATCTCGATGGTCTCGAGGTGTGTCGTCGCATCCGGAGCATGTCCGATGCAGGCATCGTCATGCTGACGGCGCGCGGAGAGCTCGAGGACCGGGTGGCCGGTCTGGAGACCGGGGCAGACGACTACCTGCCCAAGCCCTTCAAGTTCCAGGAGCTCCTCGCTCGGGTGAGAGCCCTGCTGCGCAGGTCGGGCAAGGCGCCGACGACCGTGCTCGCACACGAAGACCTCGAGGTCGACACCCTCCGGCGACGCGTGACCCGTGGCACGCGGGAGATCGAGCTGACGCCGCGGGAATACGACCTCCTCGAGCTGCTCGCTCGACGCCCCGGGCAGGTCTTCACGCGCGACCAGATCCTCGGTCGGCTGTGGGGCGGCGACTTCCACGGCGATACCAACGTGGTCGAGGTTCACGTGAGCGCATTGCGCGCCAAGCTGGCCGACACCGAGCGCCGCCTCATCCGAACGGTGCGCGGCGTGGGATACGCGCTCGGACGCTGACGCCAGCCCCTTCCCCACCCGATGGCCGGCGCCGCGTTTCTTTAGGAGATCTTCAGGCTCGGGCGCAGACGACCTGATATACTGAACGCGTGAACAGGCAGCGGGCAGCCGACAGTCCTCCTCTCTCATCGATGCGTCGACCGTCGCTGCGACGGGTTCTCAGCAGCTGGTTCCTGGTCATCTTGACCGTCACGATCGCCCTTCTCGGGGCCATCGTGTACATCACCGTCGACCGCCACACCCAGCAGCGCAACCAGGCCCGTCTGCGCGCCACGGCCCTGGCCGGGCTGGCCCAGGTCGAGCGAGAGTCAGAAGACCCGGAAACGAACGCCCCTTCTGACCCTCCCCGACTGCTCGACGTCGGCCCGTCGCTCGACACCATCGCCCCACGCCTGGTCGAGGCCATCGGATCGCGCTACGTGCTTGCGCGCATCCTCACCCGCGACGGGCAGGTCATGGCTTCGTCGACCGCCACTGTGAAGAGCGCACCGCCCCCGACTGAAGCGCTGCGCGACAAGCTCTCCACCTGCTTGTCGTGCCCTCCCCCCACCTCTAGAGGGCACCGCCTGCCGCTCACGCTGTACACGGAGAGTGCGGGCGATCGTGACTGGCTCGTGATGCTGATCCCCCTCTACCACGCCGAGCGCGCGGTCGGCGTGCTGCAGGTGGCCATGCCATCGCGCGAGCAGCGCCGGGTGATGAGCACCCTCGCCTGGACGCTGCTGGCAGGCGGACTGCTCGCCTTGAGCCTCGGCCTGGGAGCGGCCGAGGTTCTCTCTCGCCGGCTCTCGGCGCCCCTGGAGCGCATCGAGGAGACCGCACGCGCGGCGGCCCACGGAGATCTCAGTGCGCGCACCCATCTCACAGTGGGAACCCGAGAGACGCGCGAGGTGGCCGACGCGCTCGACGACATGATCGCGCGCCTGCAGAAGTCCCTCGAAGCCCAGCGGCGCTTCGTGGCCGACGCTTCGCATGAGCTGAAGACACCGCTGACAGCCATCAGCGGCATGGCCGAGATGCTCCGCACGGGGCGCGCAGACACGTCCCCTGAGCAGCGAGAGAAGGCGTTGCGAACCATCGAGGCAGAGATCGACAAGATGGCTCGCCTCGTCTCCGATCTGCTCACGCTTTCGAAGAGCAGCGAGGCTGAGGCACCGCTCCACGCCCGCACGTCAATCGACGTGAGGGCGCTGATCGAGAGCGCCACGGCAAGCGCACAAGACGCGATATCGAATGGGCGCCTGCGCCTCGACGCGCTCCCCCCGATGACCGTGGAGGGCGACGCCGACATGCTCTCTCGCGCCATTCGCAATCTCGTAGACAACGCCCTGGCCTACTCACCGCCCACGGGAACCGTCACGGTCCGCGCGGAGAGCGCGAACGCTGAAGCCGTGATCGAGGTGATCGACGAAGGGCCCGGCATCTCTGCCGAAGACCTGCCCCGCGTCTTCGACCGCTTCTACCGCGCCGACGCATCCCGCAGCCGACAGACCGGCGGTGCCGGACTCGGCCTGCCCATCGTGGCGGCCATCGCCCAGCAACACGGTGGAAGGGTTACCCTTCACAGCGCTCCGGGGAAGGGCACCCGCGCCTGCCTGCACCTCCCCCGGAAACTTTAGGCGCGCTTCAGGATCCTCTCTCTTGTTCCTCAGGAAGACCCGCTATGATGCAGTCATCCCCCAAATTCCATGAGAGAGAAGGAGAAACCCCCGATGAGAATCCCTCGAATGCTGATGACGGCGCTGATGCTGCTGGCGATGACCATGCCCTTCGCCCACGCCGAGCGCCACACCAACAAACCGGGTCGCATGTTCAGCATCCTCACCGATCGGCTCAACCTCACGCCTGATCAGCAGAGCCAGCTCAAACCCCTCGTCGACGCACGCGAGGCCCAGCTCAAGAGCCAGTGGAAGGCCAATCGCGAGGAGATGCGCGCCGTGCTCACCGATGCGCAGCGCACGCGGCTCGACCAGATGATGGCCGAGCGCCGCGCACGACTCTCCGATCGCTGCGCCAGGAAGCAGGACGGTTCGTGCACGGGCCAGCAGGGCGCCGCCGACAGCCAGGGCTCTTCGGCCTGCAAAGCCGAAGAGGGAAAGCCTTCAGGACCGTGTGCTTCTGCCGGCACAGCAGGCGCCAACAAGCACAACCGTGCCTGGAAGCACGGCGACCGCGAGGCCTGGATGCGCAGCCTCGACCTCACCGATGAGCAGAAGACCAGGCTCGCCACGATGCGCGACCGAAACCGCGCGCAGATGAAAGCCGAACGCGAGCAGTTCAACACCAAGGTGATGGCCCTGCTGACGCCGGACCAGAAGGCGAAGTTCGAGGAGATGGGCAAGCGCCATCGTCTCCGCGATGCGTCTGGTCGCCACGAGAAGAAGCCGGGAAGCGCCTCACCCGCGCCTGCGTCCGGCACGTAACCCCCCTCTTCTTCCCCGATGGCGGCGGCGGCGCTCCTCTCCCTCGGGGCGCCGACCGTCGTCTTCCTGTTCTGCGCGTCAGATGCCTGCGGGAGGGCGAACCACCGGCACGTGCGCGCTGTGCGCGAGGGGCGCCCCCGTGCGCGCGAGCACCTCGTCCACCGTCACGTCGGGGGCGATCTCGCGCAGCCTCAGCCCCTCGTCGGTGACATCGATGACGGCGAGCTCGGTGACGATGACGTCGACCACACCCAGGGCCGTCAGGGGCAGCGAGCAGACGGGCACGATCTTGGGGTTCCCCTTCTTGTCGGCGTGGGCCATCATGGCCACCACGCGCCGAGCCCCCACTGCGAGATCCATGGCCCCGCCCATCCCCGTCACCTTCTGGCCCGGCACCATCCAGTTCGCCAGGTCGCCCCCTTCAGAGACCTCCATGGCGCCGAGCACCGCCCAGTCGACGTGTCCACCGCGAATCATGCCGAACGACCATGACGAGTCGAAGAACGCGGCGCCAGGACGCACCGTGATGGTCTCCTTGCCGGCGTTGATGAGCGTGGGAGAGACCTGGGCGCGAGTGGGATAGGGGCCCACCCCGAGAACCCCGTTCTCGCTGTGCAGCGTGACCTTGCGTCCCTCGGGGATGTAGTTCGCCACCAGCGTGGGCATGCCGATGCCGAGATTGACGTAGTCGCCGTCGCGAAACTCCTGGGCCACGCGCCAGGCAATCTGTGTGCGGCTCAAAGGCATGGGTTCACTCCTCCTGAAGCGTGAGCTTCTCGATGGTGTTGCGGTGGTCGCGACCCTCGAAGATGCGCTGCACGAAGATGCCCGGCGTGTGCACCTGGTCAGGATCGATCTCGCCGGCAGGCACGAGCTCATCGACCTCGGCGATGGTGATGCGCCCCGCCGCCGCCATCAGCGGTGAGAAGTTGCGCGCGCTCTCCTTGTAGACGAGATTCCCCTCGGTGTCGCCCTTCCAGGCGCGCACGATGGCGAAATCGGCCACGAGGGCCGTCTCGAGAAGGCAGTCGACCCCGTTGAAGGCGCGCACCTCCTTCCCCTCGGCCACCACCGTTCCTACCCCCGTGGGGGTGTAGAAGCCGGGGATCCCGCATCCGCCCGCGCGGATGCGCTCGGCAAAGGTGCCCTGCGGATTCAGCTCGACCTGAACCGTGTTGCTCAAGATCTGCTCCTCGAGGTCCGGATTGCCCCCGACGTACGAGCAGATGACCTTGCGCACCTGGCGCGATTTGAGCAGAACCGCCAGACCCATGCCCATGTTTCCGCAGTTGTTGCTGATGATGGTGAGATCCTTGACCCCACGGCGCTCGAGCTCATCGATGCAGTTCTCGGCGATGCCGCAGAGACCGAAGCCGCCGCTCATGATCGACGCGCCGTCGAACACGTCGGCCAGCGCCTGGTGGGCATCAGAGACGACCTTGCCGTGCTCGCTCATTCGCCTGCCTCCTTGCGATGGGTTGAAAGGGCCGCCTCGAGCGCCAGCAGCCCCTCCTCGATGATGTCGAGGCCATGCTCGAGATCGCTCGGCGCGATGTTCAGCGGTGGCACGATGATGACGGTGTTCCACCGCACGTTCACGTACAGACCGCGCGCCTCGAACACCTCGATCATCGGAGCGAGACGCTTCATCTCGGCTGCGGTGGCGTTCCACGGCACCAGCGGCGGACGTCCGGCGGCCTGTCGCGACCACGGCTGGGTCACGCGGCTGCCCTGAGCCGTGGCGCCCCCGGCAGGCTCGGTGAGCTCGACCACCTGCAGCAGCCCCTGGCCCCGCACGTCGCCCACGAAGGCAAAGCGCTCGGCGAAGCGCAGCAGCCGCGCGCGCAGATGGTCTCCCAACGTGGCGGCGCGGGTCACGAGGTCTTCCTCTTCGTACACGCGGAGCGATTCGAGGCCTGCCGCCACGCAGACCGGTGGCGCGTACCCCGTGAGGCCGCACCACAGCGTCTCTTGCTCGAAGTGCTCGGCGACGCGGCGATTCGTGATCACGGCGCCCAGCGGGGCGTGCCCCGCGCCGAGACCCTTGGCCATGGTGATCATGTCGGGCACGACGCCCCAGTGGTCGACCGCGAACCAGCGCCCGGTTCTCCCCAGCCCGGTGAACACCTCGTCACTGATGAGCAGGATGCCGTAGCGATCGCAGATCTCGCGCAGACGTGGCCAGTAGTCCGGCGGCGGTACGTGGCCGCCGTTTGCGCCGGAGTAGCCTTCGATGAGCAGCGCCGCGATGGTCTCCGGGCCTTCGAAGAGAATGACATCCTCGATGTGGGTCACGCACTCGCGACCGCAGGTCTCCACACGCTGTCCGAAGGGGCAGCGATAGCAGTAGGGGTCTTGCACCCGCACCACGCCAGGTGTACCCGGCTCGAACGGGATGCGGCGCGGGTCGCCCGTCCAAGAGCCCGCGCCGGCTGTTGCGCCGTGATAGCTGCGATAGCGGGTGATGATCTTGTCTCGCCCCGTCACCATGCGCGCCATCTTGATGGCGTTCTCGTTGGCTTCCGCCCCGCCCCCGCAGAAGAAGGTCTTGCACAGATCGCCCGGCGTGATGCGGGCCAGCATCTCACCCAGCGCCGCCTTGGCGGGGTACGCGGCCTTCGGGCCGGCCGCGCACAGCTCGGCGGCCTGCCGCTGGATTGCAGCGATGATGCGGGGATGCTGGAATCCCACGCTGAGGTTGTAGGCCTGGCAGGCGAAATCGAGCCAGCGCTTGCCACGGGCGTCGACGTAGTGCGATCCCTCAGCGGCCACGATCTCGACGGGGCGGGCGCCCGCCTGGCGGGTCCAGGTCTGGTAGACGTATTCGTGGGTCTTGTCGGCGATCTCAGTCATGGGTGCTCCCCTTCAGCCACGTGTCGAAGAAGCGAGAGACCTCGGTGTAGGCCTTGATGCGGTTGGGCAGCTTCGCCAGGCCGTGCCCTTCATCATCGAACACGAGGTAGACCACGGTGCGGTTGAGACCTCGCAATGAGGCCACCATCTGGTCGGCCTCCGACTTCGGCACCCGCGGATCGTTGGCGCCTTGAATCACCATGAGAGGAGCGCGGATGTCGGCCACCTTGTGGATGGGCGAGAAGCGCCGGAGCGCTTCCCGATCCTTGTCGGGATCGCCGTACTCGGCGATGCGCAGCTTGCGCCGCCAAGGCCCCGTGTTGGCCAGAAAGGTCTCGAAGTTCGAGATGCCCACGATGTCGACAGCGGCCGCGTACAGCTCTGGATGAAAGGCCACCTGGGCCAGGGTCATGTAGCCGCCGTACGACCCCCCCATGACGGCGATCTTCTCGCCGTTGACGTCTGGCTGCGCGCGCAACCAGGCCACTGCTCGCGCCACGTCTTCGATGGCATCGCCCCGCAGGCGCGCGTCATCGAGATGGGTGTAGGTCTTCCCGTAGCCGAGGCTGCCGCGGATGTTCGGCGCCAGAACGGCGTAGCCACGAGACGTGAAGTACTGGTACAGACCGTTCCAGACCGGGCGCTCCTGGGCTTCGGGACCGCCGTGCACGCTGATGATCACAGGATGGCGCCCATCCCCGCGCGGACGATAGAAGAGCGCGGGAATGGACCGCCCGTCAAACGTGGGGAACGTGACGCGCGAAGGCTCGACCAGCGTGTCAGGGGCGATGCCGTTCAGCGCGGGCGTGACGAGGGCCACGCTCTTGCCGGTGGCGGTATCGAGGCGCCAGACCGAGGCCGGCTGCCGAGGGGCGGTCAGTCCGAATGCCGCACCTGCGCCCGATTCGCTGAACGAGAGCCCCGTGAGCACACCGAGCGGCAGGGAGACCGCGCGACCGTGCGCCAGGTCGTTTGCCTCGCACAGCCGCAGCACCGATGCGCCGTTCTCGTTGCGCACGACGGCCGCTCTCGCTCCGTCTCGGCTCATCACCAGATCGCTCACGCTCCACCGCTCTTGCGATGTGAGCCAGCGGAACGCCCCTGTCTGCAGATCGATGGCGGCCAGCCCCGCGTGCTCGCGGTCTTGATTGGTCACGCAGTACAGGGTCTGCTGGCCTTGGGGGACGTTCACCGACGCGTACTCGGCCTCGCCCTTGTGCGGCGTGAGCAGCCGCGCGTCGCCCCCGTTGACGGGCTGCAGGAGCAGATCGGCATCGAGGTTGGTGTTCTCGCGGCGCACGACGACCGCGTCGCTGCCGGCCCAGCCAGCCACGACGCAGGTCTCGTCGGTCTGGCGCACGCAACGGCTCTGGCCCGCGGCCACGTCGTAGACGTAGGCGTCGAAGAACGCGACGTTGCGGGCGTTCGACGCCCAGGCCAGACGCTTCCCGTCGGGTGACCACCCGCCAAAGGTGTGGATGGCCTTGGGGTTCTGGGTGACGGCGGTCACCTTGCCGCTCGCCACGTCGAGCAGGTGGATCTGGGTGCGCTCATTTCCCTTCTCGTCCTTGCCGAAGGCCAGGGTGCGCCCGTCCGGTGACCAGCTCACGAAGCCCACCTTGTCATCGAACGACGTGAGCTGACGCGGTGGTCCCCCTTTCGTGTCGATGAGCCAGATCTGGAAGGTTCCGCTCATGTTCGACAGATAGGCCACCCGGGTGCCATCCGGCGAGATGGCGGGGGCCGACGCCGCGCGCACCTCGAGATAGCGCGCCACGGCAGGCGAAGAGGTGGAAGACGGGCTTGCGGGAGATGGCGCGGCAGGGGCCGCGGCGGAGAGCGACAGCAGTGCGACACCGGCAAGCGCAAGACGACGAACGTAGAGGAACATGGCCCACGGTTTCCTTTGCGAGATCAACGACCTCTCAGCCGCGCAGACGAGCGCCCGACAGGCCCCGCTGGAGTTCCTCGCACGCTCGAGAACTCCTCGCGCTGGCGGGTTGGCGACGGTACCCCACCCACGAACAGACGCAACCGTCGAAGGAATCGAGACGGCTTCATGGCACCCGTCGAAGGAATCGAGACGGCGACATAGAACCGGGCGAGCGCCCATGAGCACCGATACCGCCTCCACCCCCGCCGAGCCACAGCTGGCCCCCGATCCGCTCCCGCGGAAGGGCCTTCTCTACCCCTTCGCCTTCTGGACCCGCGCCGTTCTCGCGGTGATGTGGTTCTTGTTCAGCAGCGCCGCGGGCATCGTGTTCTCGCTCGTGAAACCTGGCGATCCCACGAACAGCCGTCGCTTCTCGCGCCTCAACTCGTGGCTGGGCCTCAAGATTCTCGGCATCCACGTCGAGCTCGTGGGGCGCGAGACCATGTGGAGCAGCCGGCCCTGCGTCTTCGTCACCAACCACCAGGGCAACGAAGACGTCTTCATCCACGGCTGGGTCTTCCCCACCCGTTCGGTGGTCACGGGCAAGCGCGAGCTCATCAAGATCCCCCTGTTCGGATGGATGTTCAAGAACATGGGCAACATCATGCTCGACCGCGCGAACCACCGCTCTTCGGTGCAGACCCTCGAGGCCGCGGCCGAGCGCATCCGCAAGGAAGAGCTGTCGGTGTGGATCTTTCCGGAGGGCACCCGCAACCGCAACCGCCAGATGCTTCCCTTCAAGCGCGGTGGCTTTCATCTCGCCGTGCTCGCGCAGGTTCCCGTGGTGCCCATCGCCACGCAGCAGTACCTGGGCATCCT
>RGZZ01000010.1 GCA_010028905.1 Pseudomonadota bacterium
AGCGCTTCGAGCACGCGCACCAGCTCACCCTTGGCGGCTTCGTGACGCGCGCGCTCTTCCGCAAAGCGTGACAGCTTCTCTGCCACCGCCGTGGCCCTCGTCTGCAGGGCCGTGAGCGCAACGGCGAGGGTGCTCTCCTCTGCGCGCGCGGCCTTCGACTCGGTTGCGGCTTCTTTGGCCTGGTCTCGCAGCCGTGCGGCCTCTGACGCCACCGATTGGGCGCGAGACTCCGACACCGACGCGGCACGGTCAAGCTCGGCAAGCCTGGCCGCCATGCGCTGGGCCTCCGCGCGCAGATCATCTGCTCGGGTCCGGAGGTCTCGAAGCTCCTGATCTTGACGTCGACGCTCTTCGCGCATGCGCGTGAAGCGCTTCCGGAGGTCTTCGACCTCCTTCTCGAGCGCCTCGAGCTCGGCGCGCCGCTGCACGGGGCCGGCCTTCGAGTTCTTCTGGGTTCCGCCGCTCATCGAGCCGCCGGGGGCGAGAACATCGCCGTCGAGGGTCACGATCAGGGGAATGAACGCGCGCCTGCGCACCAGCGACTCATACAGCTCAGTGGCCACGTCGAGGGTCTCGACCACCACCGTGCGCCCGAGGAGAGCCGCCACCACGCCTTCGTATCGCGCTTCGAAGCGAACCAGGTCAGGGGCCCAGCCCACAACGCCGCGCTCATCGAGGCAGTCCGGACGTCGCTGCGGGGGGCGATCGAGGTCGAGGGGCCAGAATGTGACCTTGCCGCCGCGATCGCGCTTGAGAAGCTCGATGCAGGCCTTTGCGTGACGCTTCGACTCGACCAGCACGTCCTGCGCGTGGCCGCCGAGGGCCGCTTCGATGGCGCGGGCGTGATCACGCCCCGCAACCATGCACTCCGACACCACGCCGATGACGCCTGGCAGCTTGTCCGGGCGGCGGAGAAGGTAGCGCACCCCTTCGGAGAACCCCTGGTAGTCGTCCTCGATCTCCATGAGCGCCCCGAGGCGCGACGAGCGCTGGTGGTAGGCGTCTTCGAGTTTCTCGTTGTCGCGTGCGCCCTGCTCGATCTGGGCCTCGAGGGAGGTGCGCTGCTCCTTGAGGGTGGCCACCTCCTTGTCGATGGCGTCGAGGCGGGTCTTCAGCTCGTCGGCCTCGGCCCTCTTCTCTTCCTGGCGAGCTTCGTGCTCGCGCCCCTCGGCCTCTACCCGGTCGGCCTGCTCGGTGAGCGCCAGGGCGCGCTCGCTGGCGGCCAGGGCGCGCTCGCTGGCGGCCTGCTTGCGGGCCTCCACGGACGCCCGCTCCTGGGCCACGCTCGACTCCTCGCGAAGCGCTTCACCGAACTCGGGAGACCGTTCCACCGATTCCTGCTCGAGGGCTTCGATGCGCCGCTCCTGCGCGGCCACCTCGTCTTCGGTGCCGTCCACTGCAGTGGCCGCTGTCGCCTCTTCGTCACGGGCTTCAGACATCTGCTGGCCCAGCTCGGTGTCGAGCTCGCCGATGCGGGTCAGGCGGAGGTTGATGCGCTCCCGGTCGCGCTCCACGTTCTGCGCGCGCTCCTCGGCCAGCGCCACGTCGCGGCGGGCGCGCTCGAGCTCGATGGCGGCCAGGCGTCTCTCTTCCTGAACCCGCTGCAGCGTTTCCTCGAGGCGTGACATCTCCTCGCGACGCGATGAGACCTGCTCCTCGAGCCAGCCGAGGCGCTCGCCTGCGGTCTGCGCCTGGGTGGCCGCGCTCTCTCCTCGCTGCAGGATGTCTTGGAGCGCTTTCTCGATGCTCTCCATCTCCCGGGCGGCCAGCCCCACCTCGAGACGGCGGAGGCGCTCCTCGGCGCGCTTGTAGCGCTGGTAGCGCTCGACCTGATGCGACGCCGTGTCGAGGCCCGTGCGCACCTCTCGCAGGATGTCGTGCAGGCGGGTGAGGTTGTCCTTCACCTGGTCGAGCTTGCGCGCGGCTTCGCGCTTGCGCATCTTGTACTTCAGGACGCCGCTCGCCTCTTCGATGACGATCTTGCGATCCTGCGCGTCGGGGGAGAGCACCATGCCCATCTCCCGCGCGCCCAGCATGCAGATCGATCCCTGGCCCAGCCCCGTGCCGGCGAGCATGGCGTGGATGTCCTTCAGGCGGGACGGCGCCTTGTTGATGAGATACTCGGTGTCTCCTCCGCGGAAGAGGCGGCGCGTAATCGAGATCTCACTGAACTCCAGCGGAAAGTAGCCGTCGGTGTTGTCGAACACCACGGTGCACTCGGCCATGCCGGCCGGCTGGCGCGTTCCGCTTCCGGCGAAGATCATCTCCTCCATGCGGTTTCCGCGCAGGGTCCGCACGCTGCCTTCGCCCAGGCAGAAGCGAAGGGCGTCGGTGATGTTCGACTTTCCGCTGCCGTTGGGGCCTACGATGGCGGTGATTCCAGGTCCGAACTCGAGCTCGGTGCGGTCGGCGAAGGTCTTGAAGCCGACCATCTCACAGCGCTTCAGGTACAATAGCTGCGCTCCTCTTTGCGCACCTGGGCCAGCAGGCCTCGGGCGGATTCGTGTGTGGGCTGCAGGCGCAGGGCGCGCCGCAGATAGCGTGTCGATGCCTTGTAGTCGCCGAGGCGACGGGCTACGTCTCCCACCATGACGAGAACGTCGACCGCGCGTGGGGCGTGATAGAGGGCGACCTCGCAGCGGGTGCGGGCCTCTTCGAGTCGGTTCTGGGCAAGCATGGCCTGGGCGAGGTGAACGTGCGCCTCCACCAGCCCGGGCAGCAGATCGATGGCGCGCCACAGCGCCTGCTCGGCGCGACGCCACTGACCTGCCTCGATCAGGCACTTCCCCATCTCGAGCCAGGTGCGGCCATTTGGTGCGCCGTAGCGGGCGGCGAGGCCGTACTCTCGAACGGCGTCGCGCCATCGGCCGAGTCGCTGGTACGATTCGGCAAGCTGCAGATGGCCTTCTGCGAATTCAGGGACGCATCGCACGCTCTTGCGGAAGTAGGTCAGCGCTGCGTCGTGGCGCTCGCTGGCGGCCAGGTTCGAGCCGATGCGGAAGTGGAGCGACGCCGCGTCGGACGGGCTCTCGAGCAGATCGGCCAGGCGGGAGGCCTCCCGGAACGAGCGCACGGCGCGCGCGTGATCGTTGAGAACGAGCGACGCGAGACCGAGGTTGAACAGGGCGTGGGTTCGCACCGAGTCGTCATCGGCGTGCTCTCTCGCGCGCTCGAGAAGCTGCTGCGCTTCGTCGAGCTGCCCCGACATGATGGCCGCATTCCCCATGTTCAGCAGAGCGACCGGGTCTTGCGGATGGCTTTCGAGGATGGAGCTGAACGCTCGCCTCGCCTGGGCGACGTCACCGCGGTTGAGGTGCACCAGCCCCACTCCGTTGCGCGCACCCACGTGCAGCGGGTCGGCGTACAGGGCGCGCTGGAAGCACAGCAGGGCTTCGTTCCACTCTCCCCGTTCCATGCACGAGCGACCGTGTTCCACAAGGGTCTCGACGGTGCCGGTCGAGAGATGTTCCGGGTAGCCGCCAGGGAACAAGGGTTCGTCTTCGATGGCGCTGGCCGTCTGGAATCGGCAGAGCGCGGGCAGCACGTCTCGAAGCATCTCGCTCCACGTCTCTGCCGACAGCTGCGCGCGCAGCTCGTTGAGGTAGTCGACCAGCGACGTGCGGGCGCTCTCCGGGAAGACGTTCACCGCGCCGGCGAGACGCAGCTCGCGGTTCCACCGCAGCAGGCGCACGAGCACCAGCTCGCCTCCGCGCAGGTTGAGCGAGGATGGTGGCTCTGCCACGAAGTGCTCGATCTCTCCGCCGACGCGCATGAGGTCGCGCATGAAGATGCCGTTGGCCACCACGTCGGTGACCTGATAGAACGAGAGGTGCGTCTCTGACCACGACTTCACGTCGTCTCGCGGATCTCCGCCAAGGTCGGAGCTGGATTCGAGGAAGGCCTCGATGAGGGGGTTGTGATCGCTCGTGCAGGCGCGGTCGAAGATCATCCACTCCAGGAACGCCAGGTATTCGGCGCCTTCGACCCATGCGCCATCGTTCGAGGCCAGGGCATACCCGGTCTCGTGGGGACGGCTCGTGCCGAAGTACTCCTGACTGGCGCGCTCGGTCTCCGCGCGGTACTCGGGGCGCAGTGCAAAGTCGACGAGCGCCCGGAACACTTCCCAGAAAGGCGGGCGAAGCCGCTTCATGGCACCTCGCTTCCGGCTGGCCTCCGCCGAGGATCGTGAGATGATGCTGATGCCCTGCTCGTCATTTGCGTTCTTCCGGGGGCAGGCGACGAGCAGGGCATCATCCACACTCTCCAGGTCCTGGTGGCAGCAGGCAATGGAATGGATGCTGAATGTAATTCAATGGAAGCCGCAGAACTCCTTCTTCTCGGCGCAAGAATTTCGTCGCGCGCTTCGGCGCGATGCGCCACGGAAAGCAGAAGCGCCTCGGTGATCGACCGAGGCGCTCTCTCTGTGCTTCAGGGAATTGCCGAAGGGCTTACTCTTCGCCGCCCTTAGCGGCACCCGCCAGATTCGAGATCAGCTTCATGGGGTCGGCGTTCTCGATGAGCTTGCCGAGCTTCTGGAGTCCCTTGCCGGGGTTGAGCTTGTCGAGCGGGCTGCTACCGCCGCCACCGCCGATGTCACCAATGCCAGGAAGTCCCATGTGCGTGCTCTCCTTATCCCTGCTCGCCGATCTTCGAAGGGGTCGGCGTGGCCATTATCAGCGGCGTCGCTCGAGCGAGGCGGCGGATCGAGGCCCTCTTGTCTCTCCTATCACGCATCGACGCGTGCGCGTCTAGTGCCTGTGTGCTGTCACGTCTCTCGTGTCTCGGCGATCTCGAGCGCCATCTCCTGGGCGCGATCGATGTCGATCCAGCCCTGCTCAGCGTCTCTCCAGCCTTCCGAGACATCGTTCGCGTCTGACGTCGTCAGCCAGCGCTCCATTCGGTTCACACCCGTCTGGAGACGGCGAAACCCCGCCTCCATGAGCACGGCAACGGCGCGCTCGCTCTCCGGAAGCGTGCTGAACCGCTCGCGCGCCACGTCGCTCTCGAAGACCTTCACGCCCATCACGGCGATGGTCTTGATGCGCTGCATCACTGCGCGGTAGGTGTCGTTGTCGATTCCGCCTTCGAGGGCGCCGTCGGCTGCTGCCCGCAGGGCGCGGTAGTTGCGGGCGCGCTCGAGCGGCACGCTCCGGCCCCGGGCGCCCGTGCCTGCCTCTTCCGCCATCAGCGAAAGGCCTGTCCCGTCGTCTTCCACAGCCTCGAGGGCGCTGCCACATTCGGGACAGCCCACGTCGTCGGGGTCGCATTCGGTTCCGCACGCGGGGCACGGGACGTGACGTACACGATGCATGATGGCCTCGAGATCGGGTTCGCTCACTGAATCGCTCCTTCTCTGGGGGGCATCTGCCGTTCACCGTCGAGGCGGCGGAACCACCGTGTGTGCTCGCGCTCGAACGCGAATCTCCGGGAGAGGCCCTCAACCCGTTCGTTGTCGACGCTGATGTCGCCTGTCAGGTACCGCACGCCGCGCTGCCGCAGCGCTTCGATCACGTGGTCGACCAGGGCCACCGCAACCCGCGAACCCCAGTGCGCCCGCATCACCGAGATGTCGAAGATGTAGGCTTCCTGGCCGCCGTCGATGGCCGATCCGGCCCGCGGTCGTAGCTGGATGGCGCCGGCGGGTTCAGCCCCTGCCGTGGCAACCCAGACCGAGAGATCGTCGTCGCCTTCCAGATCGACGAGCGCGTAGACGTCGAAGAACCGCTGGCGCACGCGTTCGATCTCGTCGCGGCGCGATGCGCAGAACATGAACGGCACGCACTCGGTGCTGAGGGCGACGAGAAAGAGCCTGTCCTCCTCAGCGGCGGGGCGCACCGTGATCTCGCCTGGCGCGCTTGTGGGGGCGCGCAGCAGGTTGCACACGATGCGATGGTACTCAGGCTCGAGCCCGGCGTCGCGCGCGACTGTCGCCTGGGCGTCATCTGACGGGGAGAGATCGACGCCCAGGCGCACCGAGCCTCGCGCACCTGCTCGTCGTGCCGCCTCGTCGAGGAGGGCCGGGGTGTCGATCCACGAGGGGTCACGCACCATCGAGATGGTCGTGCCGGAGACGTTCTCCTCGACCTCGTGCTGAACGATGACCCATCCGCGCGGCCGGCCGTCTCCGGAGTCGACGTGCACCAGGAAGTCGACGGCGGGGTGGTCGATGAGCGCGTCGATTCTCTGGTTCAGCGCTTCGCACATCTGCGCGCCGAGCAGCGCCGCAGAGTAGTCGCGCGCGGCAGGCGAGAACCAGGGACGTCTCGCGGCGATGGCGATGATGTCGGCGCGGTGCATCGGGGTTGCCGCCACGATCAGGGTGGACATCGGCGACCGCTTCGCGCCGCTGCTGCCTGCGTCCTGTGCCCTGCTCGACCGCGTCGGATGTTCACATCCCGGTCGCACCGTCTCGAGCGGGCTTCTGGTACGATGAGGTCTGAGGAAGAATGACCGTCGCCATGATTGACAGCATCGCCAGGCCGAACCCCTTTCCCAGCACCTCGAAGGTGCGCCTTCCCGCAGATGAGGGCGCCCATTCTGGCGCCAAGACCGAGTGGTGGTACCTCAACGGCCATCTGCGCGATGATCAGGGGCGCGAGTACGGCTTCGTCGACGCGCTCTTTGACGTGCCCGACATCATCGATGCCCGTTTCAACAAGAACCTCCCGCTCATGCCAGGGGCGACGCAGCTCGACGCGGCCATCACCCTCGAGAGCGAGGGGCGTCACAGCGCGTTTCGAACCCCTCACTTCCACCGCCCCGGCGCCCAGCCTCACGGAGGCATCACAGAGTCCCAGCTGAGCGAGCAGTTCGTCGACAAGCGTGGAACCTGGCGCGTGGAGCGCCTCGATGATCACACGATTCACCTGGCAGGCCCTCACGGCGACGCGCAGCTCGATCTGAGGCTCACCCACGACAAGCCCGCCCTCATGATGGGCGGCGAGGGCGAGATCGCCATGGGGCCGCACGGCCTGTCGAAGTACTACACCTGGACCCGTCTGCAGGCGTCCGGGACGGTGCTGGTCGACGGAGAGGCCCGTCGGGTCGAGGGCACTGCCTGGATGGATCACCAGTGGGGTGACATGCAGATGCTCAATGGCTACGACGGGTGGGACTGGTTCGGCATCCAGCTCGACAACGGCGCTGACGTGAACGCGTTCCGCTTTCGTGGTGCCGACGGCGGGAACGTTCAGGCTTCGGTGGGCGTGAGCAACGCCGACGGGACCCAAGCCGTGTCTGACCAGATCGAGCTCACGCCGAGATCGTGGTGGACCAGTCCGGACACGGGTGTCCGCTACCCGACCTCCTGGCACATCACCGTGCCGGATCGCCACCTCGATCTCGACGTGACACCGACCTTCGACAATCAGGAGATGGCGGGCACCCGGCCGTACAGCCACCCCAAGCTGGCGCCCATCCCCACCTACTGGGAGGGGAGTCTGCGCGTGACCGGCACCATGGACGGCCAGCCCGTGAGCGGAAAGGCCTACGGCGAGTTCGTGGGGTACGGCGTCACCGATGCCGACCGTCGGCTTGATGCGGCGACCGTCGCGGCCGCACAAGGGTTGGTGGCGTCTGCGTCGAATGGCGCGCCCGACGGCTCGAGCGAGCTTCAGAGATCAGCCTGAGCGCCTGCCGCGCGCAGATCCCATCGCTCGTAGACCCCCGTCGTGATGAGGTCACAGACGCGCTTGTCAGAAAAGCTCGAGATCAAGCCCCCATTGAAATGGGCGGGAGGGAAGCGCTGGCTCCTGCCCCATCTGCTCCCGATCTGGAGGCGTCACGCGCGCCGTCGTCTGGTGGAGCCGATGTGCGGGGGCCTCGGGGTTGCCCTGGGCCTTCTGCCGCGCGAGGCGCTGCTGAACGACATCAACCCCCACGCCATCAACCTCTATCGCTGGTTGCGCGAGGGGCTCGAGATCTCTGCACCCATGGAGAACGACGAGGCGTTCTACTACGCATGTCGCGACCGCTTCAACGCACTGATCCGGGAAGGTCGCACGGATACGCAAGAGGCGGCCGGGCTTTTCTACTACCTGAACCGCACCGGCTTCAACGGCCTGTGCCGGTTCAACCGGAGCGGGCTGTACAACGTCCCGTTCGGTCGCTACGCGAAGATCGGGTACGTGCGTGACTTCAGGCACTACGCCGAGGTCTTCCGCTCGTGGGAGTTCAATGTCGGCGATTTCGAGGCGGTGGCGCTGCGCAGCGGTGATTTCGCCTATGCCGACCCGCCTTACGATGTCGAGTTCACGCAGTATGCAAAGGAAGGCTTCTCCTGGGACGATCAGGTTCGCCTGGCCCAGTGGCTGGCGCGCCATGACGGTCCGGTCGTGCTCTCGAACCAGGCCACGCCGCGCATCCTCGAGCTCTATCGCAGCCTCGGGTATCGTCTCACCCTGTACAGCGCCCCACGATCGATCAGCAGCAATGGCGATCGCACCCAGGCGGTCGAGGTGCTCGCGCGTCTGCGCACCTGACGGCTTGCGCCGCTTTCCCGGCGGCGCATGGAAAGCAGACGCCCCCTCGACCAGATGATCGAGAGGGCGTTGAGGAAACCTGGTGACCCCAGCGGGATTCGAACCCGCGATCTTCGCCGTGAAAGGGCGACGTCATAACCGCTAGACCATGGGGCCATTGATGCGGAGGGAGTTCCTGGTGGGCCCACCAGGACTTGAACCTGGGACCAACCGGTTATGAGCCGGTCGCTCTAACCACTGAGCTATGGGCCCCTGCTTCCGCGTTCGCATATTATACTGAAGGGGCGCGACCCCGTCAACGTTCAGGGCCGACCGGGGGGGCGGTGTGTCACCGGGTTGCGCAGAACGCCGAGTCCGTCGATGCTCGCTTCCATAACGTCTCCTTCTGTCAGGAAGACGGGAGGGTTGCGAAAGACGCCCACCCCCGCGGGGGTGCCCGTCGAGATGATGTCTCCGGGCTCGAGGGTGAAGGCTTCAGACAGCCAGCTCACCAGGGTGGGCACGTCGAAGATCATGCGGCGCGTGTTCGAGCGCTGGCGAACCTCGCCATTGACCCGCATCTCGATGTCGCGTTGAGGTGGGAACTCGAGTGCGTCGACGGTCACCACTGCGGGCCCCATGGGGCAGAAGGTGTCGAAGCTCTTGGCGCGCACCCACTGGCGGTCGCTTCGCTGCAGGTCACGGGCGGTGACGTCATTGATGATGGTGTACCCGAAGATGTGGTCGCGCGCGGCCTCCGGAGAGATCATCCTTCCCCGGCGTCCGATGATCACCGCCAGCTCCACCTCGTAGTCGATGCGGCTGCTTGCGGGCGGGATCTCAACGGGCGCCTCGGGTCCCACGATGGAGGAGGCGAACTTGGCGAACATGAGCGGCGCAGGCGGTGGCTCGATGTTCTGCTCCTCCGCATGGTCGCGGTAGTTGAGCCCGATGGCCATGATCTTTCCGGGACGTCGAAGCGGGGGAGCGAGCACCAGGCTCTCCAGCGGCAGCCAGCCTGACCCGCTGGCACTCGAGATGAGCGTGCGAACCCGCTCGAGGGTGTGTTCGCCCCCCGCGACGAGCGCGTCGCAGTCAGCGGGGGCGTCGGGGGCCAGGGCGGTGATGTCGAGGGCCAGCGCCGTGGTCTCGTCGACGAGCCCGAGGCGGGGCGAGCCGCACGTTCCGAGGAAGGTCACAAATCTCACACGCGGGGGGTTGGCCTGCGTGTGGCGGGATTCCTTTGCTGGAGGCCGACACAGCGGCTGTTACGATTCTGTCAAAGTCCTGACGACCTCCACCCGGCAGTGGTATGATGCGTCTGTGAGCACGCGAGATGAGTGCGCGTGACCACAGCAATGTTTTCTCGGGGGAGATCCAGGGGAGGCTGCAAAGCCGCAAGAGTGAGGCCCCGACATAAGTGCCCTGCGCATCCGCGTAGGGCTTTCTTTTTACCGGCGCTGCCCGCCCTTCCCGTATCGCGGGCCTGACGCTTTGTTGAGCCTGGAACCGGGCGCGATTTTCTGGTATAGGAAGAGCAATGCCTTCGTTCAAGTATCAGGCGCAGGCCCCCGATGGCCGTATGGTTACGAGCACCATCGAGGCCATGAACCTGAGCGTGGCCATCGACACGCTCACCGCGAGCCGGATGAAGATCGTCGAGATCAAGCCGGTCCGCTTCAATCCGCTGGCCATCTTCACCAGGGCCCAGAAGAAGGTCGACCACCAGGCGGTGGTGATGATGACCCGGCGACTGGGTACGATGCTTCGCTCGGGTCTCCAGCTGTCTCGCGCGTTCCAGGTGCTCCACGATCAGGAAGAAGACCCGGGCCTCAAGCCGGTGCTCAACACCATCCTGCACGACATCCGAACAGGATCGGCCCTGTCGTGGTCGATGGGCAAGCACCCCCACGCCTTCAGCACGATCTATCTGGCCATGCTCCGAATCGGTGAGACGACGGGTGACATGGCCAACATGACCGAGAAGCTGGCCGACTTTCTCGAGCAGGATCTCAAGATCCGCAAGCAGGCGGGTTCGGCCATCACCTACCCCGCCTTCATCTTTGGCGTCTGCCTGCTCGTGATCGGCGTCATCTTCGTCTACATCCTGCCGCAGATGCTCGACATCTTTGCGAGCGACACGGCCAAGCTGCCCCTGCCGACGAAGATCATGATGTTCATCTGCAACAGCATCAAGAACCCGTACATCGAGCTCGGTGCGGTGCTGGGCGGTCTCTACTACGGCATCTACATCCGTGATTACCTGAGCACTGCGGAGGGTCGGTTCAACTTCGATCGGTTCATGCTGAAGGTCCCGCTCCTGGGCGACCTCAACAAGAAGCTGATCACCGCGCACTTCTGCCGCGCCATGGGCATTCTGCTGGCGACTGGCGTTCCCCTGATGAAGGCGCTCGAGGTGATGATGGAGTTCATCGACAACACGTACTTCCGTCAGATCATCTGCGAGCCGATGTTCGAGGGGGTGCGTGAGGGCAAGAACATCTCCCAGGTCGTGGGCGAAGCCGACTTCTTCCCGATGATGACGACCAACATGATCACGGTCGGCGAGAACACGGGCGACCTTCCACGCATGCTTACGCGCGTGTCGCAGTTCTACGACCAGGAGGTCCTCTACGCGCTAGAGAGCTTCCTGGTCCTGCTCGAGCCCATCATGATCGGAACGATGGGCCTCATCGTGTGCTTCGTCCTGCTCTCGGTCTTCCTGCCGCTCTATCAGTTCATCATGAACGTCGGCTGACCGTCGCGCAACGCCCCGTCGCGTCTGCCTCGGCGTACGTCACGCAGCGCGCTGCCGCGCAGCGAAAGCCATTGCTGCTACGCGTTGGTCTCCTTCGGCTTCGGCTCTTTCTCGTAGGTACGTCCCTGGAGATACGAGATCAGGTCGAGGAGCACCAGCTTCGTGATGGGAGAGGTCTCGAGCTTGCTTCGCTTGAGATCGTCGGCGATGCGCATCTGGCAGAGCAGATACTCGCCCTTGCCCGCCTTGAAGATGCCTGCCACGGTGGTTCGCACGCCCGTGGCGCGGCTGAACGTCTGGATCAGGGGGGGGTTCGGACGCTTGTGGTCGACCTCCACAAGGTACTCCTTTGGCAGGAGGTGGCCGGTCTTGGTCTGCACGTCTTCTTCGCGCAGGTGCTTCCAGATTCCCGGTCGGGCCTCGAGGGAGATCTTCTCTCCGTTGTTCGGGACGAAGAACGCATGGAAGGGAAGCACCGGGGCATCGGCTTTCCCGTGGTCGAGGAGCATCACGCGACCCCCTTCCTCGACGTAGGCGCGAATGAGGAACAGGAAGTTCTTGGCAAGTCCGATGCAGTGCGGGGCCACCACGATGGCGCGTGGAAGCACGGCACCCGGTTTCTTTCCCAGGAAGTTGCGCTCTTCGGTGAGCAGCTCCATGCTGGCGGGGGTGACCGAGTAGCCCAGGTCTTGAAGCGACCGCGAGAAGACCCCCTCGGCATCGTCGAGCACGATCAGCTCCTTGCTGAACACGCTTCGGCTGAGCAGAAAGATCAGGTACTTCCCACCGAACCAGGTCAGGCCGACAAGCAGCACCGACACCACCAGCACCAGGAACCCCGAGAGGAGACGCGGCTCGCTCACGAGGCGAACCGAGGGGGGGGCCATCTGCATCGTGCGGTTCGGCGGGCCGTTCGCCGTCGCGCTGGCGGTGGGCGAAGGCGCGATCGCGGTCGGGGCGTCGAGGGCGGTCACATCGAACAGGGGCGACATGCCACCGCTGACGGTGGCCTGACTGAACGTGATGAGCGGGATCTGGTTGAGCTGACCCGCCTCGGGCGGCACGCTGAAGAAGTCGCTGGCGTTGAATCGCACGGGCCTGCCACTGGTCGGGTCGGTGTATTCGAGCTGCACCACGGCGTGGCGGGTCTTGTCGACCCAGAGCGTCATTGTGAGCTCGGGCGACGTGCGGCTGATCTTCCAGCACGCGCGATGGCTCACTTCTTCTTCACCCAGGAAGGCCAGCTCGGCGCCGACGGGGACCTTCTTGAGCTGGAACGGCCAGATGTTGGTCAGTGGATGGAAGCGATAGGGCTTGCCGAACGGGTTGCCCTCTGGCGTTGCGGAGGGCGTGGCCGAGGAGGCCGCGACAGGGGTTGCGGAAGGGGTATCGCTCGGTGCGACTGCGGCGGAGGGCGATGCGGACGGCGCGTCAGACGGGGAAGCTGAAGGTGCGGGAGAGATCGAGGGCGCTGGGGAGGGGCTGTCTGTCGCGCCAGGGGTGAACCCCTCCGTGGAGACGACCCAGAGGTTGTAGCCGTCGTCGCTTCCGAGGTGGGTGACCATGTCGCTGTGGCCCTGCGGCCACAGATAGATGTCGAACTGGTCTGGGGCAACCCAGGTTGCTCTTCCCTCGAGGTAGGCGAACTCGAGCCCGTTCTGACGGTAGGGTGCGAGGCACGAGTCGAGGAGCCTCGGGTCGTTCCGGAGCATCTGCACCCGCACGGAGTAGCTGGTCCGCGCGAAGGCCTGATGAACGACCTCGTTGCGGATGATGTAGTTCGGGTCGGGGGCGGGTTCCGCCAGAGCCGCAGGGCAGAGCAGCGCGCCGACGAACAGGGCGGCGAGCAGCAGCGTGAGGATGGCAGGCCAACGCAGGCGCCTGTGGCCCACGCGCGCGTTCGTGTGCGTGACTCCCCCCCCACCAGTGCGCCTCGGCATGCGTCTCCTCAGGGGATCTGGCGCAGCCTGTCGAGGCCGGCTACGCGCACCAGGCTCTTGTCGAGCTCGATGACGCCCTCATCGTGGAGCTCTGACATCATGCGTGAAACGGTCTCACGGCTGGTTCCCAGCATCTGTGCGATCTCGGTCTTTGGCATGGGGAGGCGGAACACCGTCTTCCCATCGGCTGACCTGCCGTCTTTCTCGCCCCAGTCGGCGAGCAGCCTCGCGAGACGGCCCTTCACGGAGAGCAGGGCCAGGTTCTCGATGATGGCGTCGGCGTGGCGCAGCCGCTCGGAGAGATAGCGCAGCATCTTGAGGCTGACGGCGGGCGTTCGCTCGAGGAAGTGGTTGAAGTCTTCATGCCCGATGCAGTAGACCCGTGTCTCCTGCTGCGCCTGGGCTGACGCCGATCGGCACTGACCGTCGAACAGCGACATCTCGCCGAAGAAGTCTTCTCGGCCGAGCACAGCGAGAATGACCTCGCGCCCTCGCGCATCTTGCAGGAAGATGCGGATGCGCCCCTCGAGGATGATGAAGAAGTGCTGACCCGGGTCTCCCTGCAAGAAGATGAGCTCATCGCGACGAATGCGCCGGGTCGAGCCGATCGCGGTGAGATCGCGGATCTCGCGATCACTGAGAACGGAGAACAGCGGCACGCGCTTGAGCATGTCGCATATCACCGAGTCGGGCGTGATCATCGATAGACCTCTTCTGCGTGTCGGTCGTTGCGGCCACGTGGCGAGGTGGAGGGAGAGCCGCTGGCGTGCGCGCACCCTCGCGGGGGCAACGACGTCTGCAAGTCGTTCGCGTCGCGACGTTGATTCCCTGTTGGCATCAGGGGAGGGGTCTCCTACGATCAGGGGCGATCCTGGCGCGCAAAGACCCCCTTGTAGGTGGCCTCGCCCTCTGTGTGCATGAAGATGAACTGGCAGAAGCGCGTTCCTGGGTGGAGCGCCAGCGGAACGCTGCTGACGTTCGAGATCTCGAGCACCTGTCGGTTGTCGATGCCGGGCTGCATGAAGCCGGCGGTGATGTGCACCATCAGGCCCAGACGGGCGAATCTCGATCGCCCCTCCAGCCAGCCGCACAGATAGGGCGGCAGCTTGATGCGCTCCACCGTGATGCCCAGCACCGTCTCGTGCGGAAGGAGCACGTAGGCGTCGTCAACGGTGACCAGATCGGTGATCTCGTTGAAGTCGGCTTTGTCGTTGACGTGGTAGATCTGGTGCAGCTTCTTGAAGACGCGGAACTCGTTGCCCAGGTGAAGGTCGACCGAGCCGGGGCCGACCTGGCTCTCGTCGAATGGGGTGATCACGATGTTGCCGGCGCGTATCTCGCGCAGGATGACGTCATGTGTCAGGACAGACATGGCGATCTCCTCTCGCTGCGTCACGGGAGCGCCATGCGGCGGCGTTCCCCAGCAGATGCCTCGCACACGGGTATACGACGCCCCCCCTGCAGGGCCTGCCGGGCCTGATTCTGGCGTGCTTCTTGCTTGAAGCGCGGTTTTTCGTCTGCTATAATCCCGCACGGAGAACAGGTCGAGGAGCGGTTGTCACGCTTGGCGCCCTCGAACCGGCACTGAAAGGCGGGTGCATGGAGAAGCTGAAGCGGTTGCTGACCCTGATCGCGTCCAACGCGCTCTTCTGGATCTTCGTGATTCTCGGGTCGATGGTGCTGTTCATCATGCACTACGAGAGGCCGGTCAACTTTGTTGTCGATAAGATCTACCATCTCTTCTAGCGCCGCCGCGGCTGCGCTCTGGCTCTCTTCGGCGTCGTCGGTGCTGGCCCAGACCGCTGACGCAACGCCGGCACCGGCCCAGAACCTGCCGGTCTTCTTCCTCGTTGCGTTTCTGTGCCTGTTCGGCTACCTCATCTATCACAATCACACCCTCGCCGCCAGACTCGATGCGCTCGATCGCGCCAGCGCCCAGGATGATGCAGGCATTGCGCCTCAGCCGCTCGGATTCGACGAGCTGGTCGACAGCGGTGGCGCAATGACCCTCTTCAGGGGCAGCGCCCGCATCGACCGTTCTGGCCTGTACCTGCTCATCACCGATGATGAGAAGCGGCTCACGACGGTGGTTGCGACCGTCATGCGCGATGTTCTCGCGGCGCGCGCAGGTTCGGTTCTGTACGTGTCTCAGCGTGCGGGCGCCGATGAGATCGCGGCGGCCCTCATGGCCCTCGAGGCGGGGGTGCCCTGGGAGAGCCTGTCCAAGTCTGACCAGGCGAGGCATCGTCGCGGCCTGCGAACCGATCTCGAGCGGTACGAATCGGGCGTTCACGTCTTCGACGCGCTCGACTGGACGCCGGATGGCTTGTTCAGCGGGGCCCGCCGCCTCAAGGAAGAAGGGCGGCCGGTGAGCGCCCTGCTGGTTGACGACCCTGGGCTCTCCCTGCTTCACGAGGCCAGACGCGCGGAGACGGTCGAGCGGCTGCGGCTGCTGTCTGTGAAGTGCGCGGTGCCCGTCTTCGTGATGTCGTCCGGGAAGGGGGGCGAGCTCCTGATGGGAGTCCCGTCGGCGGAGGCCCTCTACCGTGCGATGATGGTCGTCGACGCAGGAGAGGGGCGGTCGACCGATTGCGTTGCCAGGGCGGTCGAGCCTACGGCCGCTCGACCGGCGGTCCAGGCTTCGCGCGACGTCGCCGCAGAGACGCTGGCTGCACGCTCTTGACCATTCGCGCGTCTGTCGGCCCATGCGTCTCTGACGCAGGCTTCGTCTCGTGTCAATCGCGGGAGGCATGAGGCTCAGCGGGGTGCGGACCGCGCTCGCGCTCGCGCTCGTTGTCGAGGCGTGCCTCGTCGCCGCAGGTCTGTGGACGCTCAGTGAATCCAGCTACCCGTTTGTCGCGCCCCTCGAGACGCGACCCTTGATCCGTCCGTCGCGGATGACAGTGGCGCGTGCAGATCTCGTCGACTGCGTTCACGTCTTCCACGGCAGCGCGGCCCTGGGTCGCGATCCTCTCGCCGAGCCCGGGAAGCGTCCTGTTTCGGCTCGGGCCCAGCTCGCCCCCGACCCAGGTCACTTCTCGTGGATCGTGCTCGAAGAGAAGGTGAGCCCCCGCGATGCGCTGCACGCGGTTGCCCTTCGCGGTCTCGCGCCGGGGAGCGTGGTGCGCCGTCAGACCGAGTCTGGCCTCGATGACGGGCTTCTCAGCGTGTTCTACGATCTGGGCGGGGAGACCCAGGCCTTTGCCCACAACTGGTCGACGGTCGGCGTTCAGGAGGTGCAGATGGCGCCGCTCCTGCCCTGGACGAAGCGACTCGATGCCGTGGTTCTGTCGGCCTATGATCCGGAGCACTGTGCCGGGCTCGAATACGTGCTCGGAACGAGCCCCGACGTTCTGCTGCTCGGCCCTCCCCTGCCCCGGACCGCAGACACCCGCTGGGGGCGGCGTGGCGAGGAGGTTCTCGATCGTGTGCGCCAGGCTCGACGCCTGCGAACCTGGACGGAGGGCCTCCATCGTCTCACAACGAGACTGCGGCTGCTCGTGTATCGCACGCTTGCCGGAGGCCAGGAGGCGGCGCTGGTCGTCGTGAGCCGGCAAGGGGTCACGGTTGTCGCGGGTGCGGGAGGCCGCCCCTTCGTCGATCTGGTGGAGCTGGTCGAGCGCCAGACGGGCTCGGTTGTCACGCGCTTCATCGGTGACGTCGGTCTCGAGATCGTCGACGACGTTGTCACCGCTCGCGTCAGGCATCTGAGTGACACGCACGGCAGCCTCGAGGTGTCACCGGGATTCGGCACGTCGCTCGAGGGGCTGAGCCTGCTCTCCGAGGCGCTGGGCAGCGCGCGCGTGCGTCCGGCGCGACTGGGCGCGCGCATCCGGGTCGGTGCGCCATGATCTGGAAAATCCAAGAATCTTGGGCTATAGTATACGATACGTGAAATGGTCGACCCCGCCACGTCGGGGAGAGCGCGCCACATCAGCAGAAGCATCACCGAGGGAGCACCCTGAACATGGCGATTGAGGCCGGAGCGGGTTCGCGGCAAGACGCTCAGGAGCCCGCGAGCGCGCGGGGCGCAGGGAAGGGCGGGAACGCCGCAGGCAATGGTCGTGGACGTCAGGGCGAGGGGCGCCGACGGCCCGTGCAGCCTGGCGCCTCTTCAGTTGCGGCGGAAGCGCAGGCTGATGCCGATGCCCAGGAGTGGACCGAGCCGTACAACTCGTTCAACTCCTGGAAGGGGCTGATGTACTTCCAGCACTACAAGGGCATCATCAATGAGCAGCTGCTGCCGCCGGTGGAGGCCAGCATCGATCCGACCTACGTCTGCAACATCGACTGCGTGTGGTGCAACTCCTGGCGCATCCTCCACAAGGACGAGAAGGTCGGCCACAAGATGTCGCGCGACCACCTGCTGAGCCTGTGCGAGTTCCTGGCAGACTGGGGGGTTCGCGGGTTCTGCTTCGCGGGTGGGGGCGATCCGACGCTCCATCCTGGCCTCTGGGATGCGCTCCGCCTGGTTCGGGAGAAGGGCAAGGAGTCGTCGATCATCACGAACGGCATTGCCATCCAGACCCAGGAGCGTCGTGAGGCCGCGGTCGAGTGCACCCGCTGGATCGGCATCTCACTCGACGCGGGAACGCGCGAGACCTATGCGCGCCTGAAGAAGACCAGTCCGCGCAAGTTCGATCAGATCATCGAGAACATCCGCGCGATGATGGAGATCAAGAAGGCCTCCAGCTCACGCTGCGAGATCGCCATCAAGTATCTCATCCATCCGACCAACCAGTATGAGATCCTCCAGGCGTGCGAGCTGGCGCGGGACCTGGGTGTGCACCACTTCCACGCGCGCCCGGCCGCCTCTGAGAACATCGAGGGCCTCGGTGAGGTTCTCCACTTCGACATGAACGCCGTGAACGATCAGCTCGCCGCGTGCATGAAGATGCAGACCCGAGACTTCAAGGTGTTCGGTGTGCGCCACAAGTTCACGGAGACGATGAACCTGAAGCACGGCTTCTCGCGATGCTGGGCCGCGCCGCTGACCATCCAGTGCGGGGCTGACGGCTTCGTCTACAACTGTGTCGACTGGCGCGGAGACCCCCGTTTCGTGCTGGGCAGCCACTACCCCGACCCGCGGAACATCCTCGATTTCTGGGGGGGCGAGAAGCACCTGCAGCTCATGAAGGACGTGAACGTCGACAAGTGCCCTCGTTGCACCTATGGCATCTATGCACAGCAGATCGAGAATGCTGTGCTCAACGACGACATGTGCGTCAACTTCCCGTAGCGCAGAGATGGCCCTCCGATATCCCGCCAGCCTTGTCATTCTCACGCTCAACGAGCGTGCCGGAAGCGAGTCGCTCTACCCGCTCATTCCCTTTGACTCGGTGGCCGAGGTCGTGGTGGTCGACGGAGGGTCGACCGATGGAACCCGCGAGTTCTGGGAATCCCATGGGGTTCGTGTGGTGCCTCAGGCACGCCGCGGTCGAGGAGAGGCGTTTCGTGTCGGTGCCGCGGCCACGAGCGAGCCCATGCTCTGTTTCTTCAGTCCGGATGGCAACGAAGACCCGGCCGACATTCCCCATCTCCTCTCTCGACTCGATGAGGGCTTTGACCTGGCCATTGCCTCCCGGTTTGCCCGAGGCGCCAGCAACGAAGAAGACGTGCACTGGTTCAGGCCACGGGCATGGGTCAACCGCGTCTTCACCTATATTGCGAACCGCCTCTTCAATCGTGGACGCTACGTCACCGATACCATCAATGGCTATCGCGCCATCAGAAGGGCTTCGTTCGACACGCTTCGGCTTTCAGAGTGCGGGTTTCCCATCGAGTATCAGATGTCGATTCGCGCAATGCGAAGCGGCCTGCGCATCGTGGAGATCCCCACGCAAGAGGGCCAGCGCATCGGGGGCGAGTCGAAGGCGCACTCGCTCCCAGTCGGGGTCGGGCACCTGAAGGTGCTCTTCTCTGAGATATCGAGGGCGCGCTGATGGTTCTCGAGGTCGAGGTATGGGGAAGTCGAGAGTGGTATGAGCAGGCGGTTCCCCTGCTCACAGAGGCTGGCCTGCGCGATCTGCCCAAGCGGTCGTGGTCGGACCCGGAGACCGACGGGGAGCGCATGCTCATCTACTTCGATCTCGATGCGTCGCACAAGTCGGCCGATGCGCTGCAGCTCGCCGACGTGCTGAAGCGCGTGCGCGATCTGGTGATGGCGGGCGAAGCCCCCAGCATCGCAATGCGCTTCGTCGCGTCTCGCTGAAGGCCGTTTCCGCCTTTCTTCTTTCACGGAAATGAAGAGAGCAGGTTGTTCAACCTGCTCACGAAGAAAGGAAGGACTGTTGGGACGAGGAAGTTCCAATGGCTGATCGGCGAAAGATCGCCTCTCAGTCGACCATCGATCTTGCAATCGACAGATCGGAACCGGGTGAGCGGGTTGGCAAGGTTCTCGCCAGCCTCCTTCACCCAAGTGATATGTCACGACGGGCGGCGCCATCGTCTAGTCCAGATGTGAACGCGATGTAAACGGTTCTTGAACAAGATGTAAATCGATGGTTGCGATTTCATCACAATTCGGCCCGTGATTCATCACCGAGCAACGAAAAGCGGCTCGCGCGAAGGCGCGAGCCGCTCTTCTTGTGCCTTTGCGGGCACGGGTCGGGGTCGGAGGTGACCTCAGTAGCGAGGCATCGAGGGCTCGATCTCCTCGGCCCACTTGTCGATGCCGCCCTCGAGGCTGCGCACGTTCGTGAAGCCGTGACCGATGAAGTAGGACGCCGCGTCGAGGCTGCGAGAACCGTGGTGGCAGCTGAAGACCAGGGTGGTGTCCTTGGGCCAGCTGTCCATGATCTCGCCGATGAGGGGACGGCTCAGAAGCTGGGCGCCCTCGATGTGAGCGATGTCGAACTCCCACTGGTCGCGCACGTCGATGAGCTTGGGGGTGCTGCCGTTGCCGGCAGTCAGCAGGGCCTTGAGCTCCTTGGGGGTGATCTTCATGTTGTCATCGACCTTCTGGCTCTCGCGGATGAACTCGATGGTAGCATCGACATCCAACACGTTGTGGTTGGCGAGAACCTCTTCGAGGCTGTCGGTTGGCGAGAAGCCGCAGCTCGAGCAGCCGCCGATGTGATGGCGCTGGAAGAGGGCACGGCGGGCGCTGGGGTAGGCCTCGAGGACCTCTTCCATGGTTGTCTTGCCAGAGATTTCCTTGGTTGCGGACATGGTGTTCGACCTCCTAGACGTTAAGGCGTCGGCCGGCGTCGAAGCCGGTTTCGCGACGCTCGCGGAGACGGGGCTACTGGGGGAGTATTCCCGACTGCTTTTGTCGGTAATACGCTTCTGCAGGGCTGTTCTCCTGCGACTCAGATCCTTCCTGACGGCCGTAAGATCCAGCCGTCAGGAGGACCACGGCGTCAGGAGACAGCGACTGCCGACTCTTTCCGTGCCATGAACTGGATGAGGTCAGCCACTCGGTTGGAGTAGCCCCACTCGTTGTCGTACCACGAGACGACCTTCACCAGGCGCGGACCCGACATCATGGTCGACTTTGCGTCGACGATGGACGAAGCCGGATCGCCCTTGAAGTCGACCGAGACCAGTGGCTCGTCGCAGTACTCGAGAATACCCTTGAGCGGTCCTTCGGAAGCGGCCTTCAGGGCGCTGTTGACCTCGTCGCGCGTGGTGTCGCGCGAGAGGGTGGCGCAGAAGTCGATCACCGACACGGTCGGGGTCGGCACGCGCATCGCGAAACCGTCGAACTTGCCTTTGAGCTCGGGAATCACCAGTGCGACAGCCTTCGCAGCGCCCGTGGTGGTGGGGATCATGCTCAAGCCGGCAGCACGTGCGCGACGCAGGTCGGAGTGCGGCAGGTCGAGGATGCGCTGGTCGTTTGTATACGCGTGGATGGTGGTCATCAGGCCGTACTCGATGCCGAAGGTCTGATGCAGCACCTTGGCCACCGGCGCGAGGCAGTTGGTGGTGCACGACGCGTTCGACACGATGAAGTGCTTCTCGGCGTCGTACTTGTCGTCGTTCACGCCGAGGACGATGGTGATGTCTTCTCCCTTGGCCGGCGCGCTGATGATGACCCGCCGGGCCCCCGCCTCGATGTGCGCCTTGGCCTTCTCGGCGTTGGTGAAGATGCCCGTTGATTCGAGCACGAACTGGGCGCCGACCTCTCGCCAGGGCAGCTTCGCGGGGTCTCGCTCCGCCAGCACCTTGATGGCCTTGCCATTGATGACGAGGTTGCCATCGCTGACCTCCACGGTTCCGTTGAAACGGCCGTAGGTAGAGTCGTACTTGAAGAGGTGTGCATTGGTCTGCGCGTCGGTGAGATCATTGATGGCCACGATCTCGATGTCCGGGCAGCGCTCCATGATGACGCGGGTGACCTGGCGGCCGATGCGCCCGAAGCCGTTGATGCCGATCTTGAACGCCATGGGGTGATGTGCTCCTTCTGGATCTCTGCCCACCCGTTCGCTTCATCGCTTCAGAGGCGTCCGGCTTGATCGTCAGAGGCGGTCTGGCCGGGGGCGCTGAGAGGGCGCGCGCGTCTCGGGTGGGATGCGGCGGGCCTCGAGAGAGAAGCCCATCGCCGCGGGAGCCCCCCCTTCGGCCCGAGCCTCGTCCGGTTCCTGTCTAGATGGAGCCTTCTTCGGCAAGAAGTATCTGGGCGAGGCGAAGCAGACGCTGCAGCCGACGGCCCACGGTGACCTTCGTGAGGGGCGGGACAAGGGCTTTTCCCAGCTCCCGGTACGAGGCTTCGGGTCTGCGCATGCGCACGCGGGCGAGGGCGCGCATATCGGGGGGGAGCCCTCGCAGGCCCTGTCTCTGGTCGAGCTCGGTCAGCAGCGCCATCTGGCTGGCCGCGACGTCTCCCTGTCGCGCCAGGTTTGACGTCTCGCAGTTCACACGCCGATGGATCTGGTTCTTCATCTCCTTGACCGACCGCACTTCTTCGAGCGCAAGCAGCCCTTGCGTCGCGCCCATCAGGGTGAGGGCCCTGGCCACGTCGCCCGCGGCCTTCACGTAGATCGCATCGTGGTACTTGCGGTGCAGGTGCCGAACCGGAAGATCAAGCTCGCGCAGCACCTGCAGGAGCAGCGTGGCAAACTCCGGGTCTCGCACGGTCCACTCGAGGTGGTAGGCGCGATGCGGGTCTTGCACTGACCCGCTGGCCAGGAACGCGCCCTGGGCGAACGACCGCCGGCAGCAGCGCCGCTTCGGCGGAGGGTATCGCGCAGCGGAGAAGCGTAGCCCGCCACTGATCTCCAGCCCGGTGCGCTCGATGAATCGCCGCGTCACGCGGGGCGCGCTGGGACCCAGGGTCACCGTGTACCTTGTCTCGGGCCGAGGCCGCTGGCGGCGCGTGGCCTCCCAGACCGCCGTCGGACCCTCGAAGTGGCGAACGAGGCGCAGAACCAGGCGCACGCACGGGGCGCTTGCGGTCTCGAGAACGAACTGGTTGAGCGGCGCGAGCCCGACGATCTCTGCCTCTGAGAGCATCAAGCCGGCGAGCAGCGAGCGCCGACAGCAGTTGCGTTCCGGCAGATCGCGCGCGAGCTCGTCCTTGACGCCCTGGCTGAACGATCGCCCCTCCACAGGCTAGCCTTCGGGGGGGGTATCGCCTTCCGAGGCGGACGGGCTGTCGTCGCTTGGCGCATCGTGCGTGCGGTCGGTTGCTGCGTCGACCTCGCCGGACTGCAGCCCCTCCAGATCGTCGCGGCTCTCGAGGGCGTCGACCTCCTCGTCGTCGATCTCGTCAGACGGGGGAATGACCGCGACGCTCGACACCTTGTCGCCTCCGGACACCCGCATCAGTCGCACACCTTGTGAGTGACGGCTCTGGGTCGAGACGTCGCTGGCCTTGATGCGGATGACGATGCCATCTTGAGTCGAGAGGATGAGCTGGTTCTCCGGATCGAGGATGCGTGCCGCCGCGACCTGTCCGCGACGCCCTTTGCCGAGGTTCATGCCGCGCACGCCATACCCGCCGCGGCTCTGCAGGCGGTACTCGTCGAGCGGCGTCTTCTTGCCAAAGCCGTCTTCCGTGATGATGAGCACCTCTGACCCCGCATGGGCGTTTGCCATCGAGACGACGCCGTCGTCTTCGCGCAGGTTGATGCCTTTCACGCCTCTGGCGCCACGGCCCATCGAGCGCACGTCGGTCTCGGGGAACCGCAGGCTGAGGCCGGAGTGGGTTACGAGCATGATGTGGTCATTGCCGGTTGTAAGGCGTACGCCCACGAGGGCGTCGCCGTCTTCGAGGGTGAGGGCGATGAGGCCGCGCGCCCTCAGGTTCACGAACTCTGACAGCGCGGTCTTCTTCACCGTACCCTGCTCGGTGGCCATGAACAGGTAGGCGTCGGCATTGAAGTCGGCGACGGGGATGACCGCCATGACCTTCTCGCCGGGCTCGATGTCGAGCTTGTTCACGAGCGCGGTGCCCTTGGCCTGACGGGCGGCCTCGGGGATCTCCCAGCCCTTGAGACGGTACACCCTGGCGCGATTGGTGAAGAACAGCACGAAGTGGTGCGTGTTGGTGGCCAGGATGTGCTCGAGGTAGTCTTCGTCGCGAAGGCCCGTGCCGGACACGCCTCGGCCGCCGCGCCGCTGTGCCTTGTAGGCCGCCACCGGCATGCGCTTGACGTACCCCGCGTGCGACACCGTCACGATGATGTCGGTGGGCGGGATGAGGTCTTCCATGTCGAAGGCGCCCGACTCGCCCGCCACGATCTCGGAGCGGCGCGCGTCACCGAAGCGCGCCTTCATGTCGGCCGTCTCGTCCTTGACCACGCCGAGGATGGCTGCCGTGCTGGCCAGCAGCCCTTCGAGGTAGGCAATGGTCTGACGCACCTCTTCGTGCTCATTGGTGAGCTTCTCGCGCTCGAGCCCGGTCAGGCGCTGCAGCCGCATGTCGAGAATGGCGTTGGCCTGCTCCTCGCTGAACGCGAACTGGCTCATCAGGCCGCCGCGCGCGTCTTCGACATTGGCGCTCGCGCGGATGAGGGTGATGATCTCATCGAGGATGTCGAGCGCCTTGAGCAGACCCTCGAGGATGTGCGCGCGCTTGCGTGCCTTCTCGAGCTCGTAGCGGCTGCGTCGCTCGATGACCTCTTTACGGTGCTTGATGTAGACGTCGAGCATCTGGCGCAGGGTGAGGGTGCGCGGACGCTTCTCGTCGACCAGGGCCAGGTTGTTGATGCCGAAGTTCTGCTGCAGCGCGGTGTGCTTGAACAGCTGGTTGAGCACGACCTGCGGGCGGGCGGCCGCCGAGAGCTCGATGACGATGCGCATGCCACGACGATCAGACTCGTCACGCAGGTCGGTGATGCCCTGAACCTTCTTCTCCTTCACCAGATCGGCGATCTGCTCGATGAGCCGGGTCTTGTTCACCTGATAGGGGATCTCGGTGACGATGATGGCGCTCTTGTTGGCCCGCAGCTCTTCGATGGAGGTGCGCGCGCGCATCGTCACCGAGCCGCGCCCGGTGAGGTAGGCCATGCGGGCGCCCTCGGTGCCGAGGATGAGGCCGCCCGTGGGGAAGTCCGGCGCGGGGACGATGTCGATGAGCTCGTCATCGGTGCAGGTCGGGTTGTCGATGAGGAAGGTGATGGCGTCACATACCTCACGGAGGTTGTGTGGCGCCATGTTGGTGGCCATGCCCACCGCGATGCCGGCCGAGCCGTTCACCAGAAGGTTGGGCAGGCGGGCTGGCAGCACCTTTGGCTCTTCGACCGTGTTGTCGTAGTTGGGACGCCAGTCGACCGTGTCCTTGTCGATGTCGGCCAGCATCTCCATGGCGAGACGGCCCAGCTTGGCCTCGGTGTACCGCATCGACGCAGGGGGGTCGCCGTCGATCGACCCGAAGTTGCCTTGTGGGTCGATGAGGGGATAGCGCATGTTGAACGGCTGCGCCAGACGCACGAGTGCGTCGTAGATCGATGCATCACCATGCGGGTGGTACGATTTCATCACGTCGCCCACGGCGGCCGCGCATTTGCGGTACTTCTTGTCGGGGGTGTACCCCTGCTCGTACATGGCGTAGAGGATGCGCCGGTGCACGGGCTTCAGGCCATCTCGCGCGTCTGGCAGCGCGCGGCTGACGATGACCGACATGGCGTAGGAGAGGTATGAGCTCTCCATCTCGTCTTTGAGCGGGATGGGGATGATGCGATCAGTCGTGGACATGTTTTTCTCGAAGCTCCGTGTCAGACGTCGAGGTCTTCGACCTTGTGTGCGTTGTTCTCGATGAAGTCGCGTCGTGGGCCGACCTTCTCACCCATGAGCAGGCTGAAGATCTGGTCGGCCTCTACCGCGTCTTCGAGGGTGACCTGCCGCATGACGCGGTGGGCGGGGTCCATGGTGGTCTCCCAGAGCTGCTCTGGATTCATCTCACCCAGACCCTTGTAGCGCTGGATCTCGCTCTTCTCGCTGCCGATCTCGGCGAGGATGCGGTCGCGCTCGGCGTCAGAGTAGGCGTACCACTCCTTCTTGCCCTTCGAGACGCGGTAGAGCGGAGGCGTGGCGATGTAGACGCAGCCGAGATCGAGCAGGCGCGGCATCCAGCGGTACATGAACGTGAGCAGCAGCGTGCGGATGTGGCTCCCGTCGACGTCGGCGTCGGTCATCAAGATGATGCGACGGTAGCGCAGCTTCTTGTCGTCGAAGTTCTCCCCGTAGCTGGTGCCCAGGGCTGTGATGAGGGTGCGTATCTCGTCGTTGCCGAGGGCCTTGTCTTCGCGTGCCTTCTCCACATTGAGGATCTTGCCCTTGAGCGGGAGGATGGCCTGGAAGTGTCGGTCGCGCCCCTGCTTCGCCGAGCCACCGGCGGAGTCACCCTCGACGATGTAGAGCTCGCACTTCTCGGGGTCTCGTTCAGAGCAGTCAGCCAGCTTGCCGGGCAGCGAGAGGCTTTCGAGGGCTCCTTTGCGGCGCACCAGCTCGCGGGCCCGCTTGGCCTGCTCGCGGGCCTTCTGGGCCAGCTGCGCCTTGCGCACGATGGCCTCACCCTCGGTCGGGTGCTCTTCGAGGTAGGCGGCGAGCTTGTTCTCGACCATGCCCTCGACGTGGCCACGCACCTCGCTGTTGCCCAGCTTCGTCTTGGTCTGGCCTTCGAACTGCGGCCATGGGTGCTGCACGCTGATGACCGCGGTGAGGCCCTCACGCACGTCTTCTGCGGTCAGCGGCTCGGTGTCCTTGACGAGCCCCTTGGTCTTTCCGTAGGCGCCCACGGTCTTTGCGATGGCGCGGTTGAAGCCCACCAGGTGCGTGCCGCCCTCGATGGTGTTGATGTTGTTGGCGAACGTGAAGATCTTCTCTTCGTACGAGTCGTTGTACTGCAGCGCGATGTCGATGGTGATGAAGCTGTTGCGGGCTTCCTTGGTGACAGGCACCTCGGCGCGCAGCGAGATGGGCTCCGGGAAGAGCACTTCGCGCGTCTGGTTCAGCTCGCGCACGAACTCTGAGATGCCCCCGCGGAAGTAGAACTCGTGGCTCTTGCCGGTGCGCTCGTCGCGCATGTCGATGCGACAGCCGCGGTTGAGGAAGGCGAGCTCGCGCAGACGAGCGCTCAGGATGTCGTAGTGGTACTCCGGGGTGAAGTCGTCGGTGGGCACGAAGATCTCGGGGTCTGGGTGGAAGTGGACCCGCGTGCCGGTCTGATCGGTGTCACCGATGATCTGCAGCTCGCCGCAGGGCTCGCCGCGTTCGTAGCGCTGCTGGTGGATCTTTCCGCTGCGCTTCACCTCGACCTCGAGCCAGTCGCTCAGGGCGTTCACGCACGACACGCCCACGCCGTGGAGGCCGCCGGAGACCTTGTAACCCTCACCGCCGAACTTGCCGCCAGCGTGCAGCTTGGTCATCACGACCTCGACCGCTGGCCGACCCGTTCCGGGAACGATGTCGACGGGAATGCCACGACCGTCGTCGGCCACGCTCACCGAGTTGTCGGGGTGGATGATGACGTCGACCTTGGTGGCGTGCCCGGCGAGCACCTCGTCGATGGCGTTGTCGACCACCTCGAACACGAGGTGGTGGTAGCCCTTCTTGAAGGTGTCGCCGATGTACATGGCCGGGCGCAGGCGCACCGGCTCGAGGCCCTCGAGCACCTTGATGTCTTCGGCCGTGTAGTGCGCAGATGTGCGACCGGCCATCACCTCGGCGCTGAGGCCGTCGTCGTTCCCCTCGCCGGGTGAGGCGAGATCGGCGGAGACGTCGGCGTCGGCAGGCACGGGATCCGACGAGGGCACGGCGACCGCGGCAGACGCCGTCGCATGTTCATTGAGCAAGGGATCGGACATGAGAGATTCCTTCGCTGTATCGTTTGGCGCGGGGCTGGGAGCTGGCCCGGCGCGTGTCAGAACTCGTCGATCTCGCGCTCTTTCTTGCGCGTTGCCAGGTCGAAGAGGAACACGACCAGGACGCCGACGAGCGAACCGACCACGAACCCCACGGAGCCGAACATCACGGAGAACAGGAACTTCGACATCTCGGGGCTCTTGGTCGCGTAGTCGCGCGTGTACCACACCGCCAGGGCGGCGCCAACCGCACCGAAGGTGACGCCGCCAAAGAGGCATCCACGGTACCCGGACTTCTCTGCGCCGCGCTCCTTGAGCAGGCCCTCGACCATGTGCGAAACATCACTCCGTGAAGGGGTTCGTGCGCGTGCCCCGCTGTCTGGATCGCACGCAGGTGGGGCGCGCCAGAATGGATGTTCGACGTTCCAGGTTTGGGTTCCTTCTGCGGCGCTTGATTTTGACGGTTGAAAAACCCCATAACCGTGCGGTTTTCAGAGGGCTGTCAGGGAGGGTTCGGCCATCCGGGGTCACCCCGCGTCCCGCGGGCCTCCCTCAGGCCTGTCTGCGCACCCTCAGCGTGCGAGACGAGATCGGGAGAAGGCCTGCGCGCCCTGGTAGAGCGCGAGGGTGCGGTCGGCCATGCGCTGGCTCGAGCAGCTGTCGGCCCACGCGCGCGCCTGGGCGGCCAGACTCGCCTGCAGGGCGTCATCGGTGAGAAGCCGCAGGGTCGCGTCCGCGAAGACCTGCTTGTCTCCCTCGACCAGGAACCCGGTCTGCTGGTCTCGCACCGCCTCGTTCGAGCCGGATGCGCGAACCGCCACCACGGGGATGCCCGCGGCCTGGGCCTCCAGCGACACGAGTCCCTGGGTCTCGGTCGTCGATGCGAACACGAAGACGCGCGCGGCCTGCAGGTAGTCGACCATGCGCGTGCGCGGCACGTAGCCGGTGAAGGTGGTGCGCTCCGAGATGCCGAGGCGTCGGGCCTGCGCCTCGAGCGCGGACTGCTCCGGACCGCCCCCCAGCAGGATCAGGCGCGCGCTGGGCAGCTTCTGCAGCGTGAGGGCGAAGGCGTCGATGACGAAGTCGATCGACTTCTCCTTGCCCATGCGTCCCGCGAAGATGGCCACAGGCTCGTTCGGACCGATGCCGAGCTCGGTTCGCACGCGCTGCGGATCGCCCTGGGCGAAGACCTCCACGTCGATGCCCGTGGGAATCACCTCGACCGGACGGCTCACCCCCTGCTCCAAGACCCTGGCTCTCACCTCGTCACTGGGTGCGATCACCCCGCCAGAGCGGTTCCAGAAGAAGCGGCACAGTCCGACGGCCGCCCGCCGCAGCATCGTCTTGCTCACAACCGGAACGTAGTGCACGTATTCCTCGAACAGGGTGTGATGGGTGAACACGTAGGGCACGTCGATCCGATGGGAGGCGTACACGCCGAGCACTCCCGTGTTGAAGGGGGTGTGCACGTGCAGCACGTCCGGACGCCAGGCCCGCAGGCCGCGAACGTGTCGGAAGGGGTTGTACAGCGACAGGCGCGATTCCCGATGCACGGGGGCCACAAACGACGGGAAGCGATGCACCTTCGGGTCGTCGGCTGCCTTGCCGGGCACGAACGGCACGAAGAGCTCGACGTCGTGACCGAGCGACGTGAGCTTCGTCCGGAGGATGTCGATGGACGTGACGACGCCGTTCACCACGGGGTGGTAGCAATCGGCATACATGGCGATTCTCACGGGTGCCTCTTCGTCCTCTGTCTTCCCGGAGCACCCCGGGCGGCTTTCGCCTGGCGTGCGGTCGCGGCTGTCCCGGGAGTGCTGCAGGGGGGAATACGGAGTGGTTCCCGTCTCGGGCGCGTATCCCTGTAGACGACCCGCTCGGTCTGAGGGAGGCCTGGGCGCCCATCGGCGCAGGGATCCAACGCGCGCTCTCCAGAAACCCTCGACGTCGTGATCTGCACCCACGTCGTGCTTCGCAACTTCCGCAACTGGCCGCAGCTGGCGTTCAGCCCCCACCCCGGACTGAACCTCGTGGTCGGCCCCAACGCCCAGGGCAAGAGCAGTCTCCTGGAGGCGCTGTATGCGCTCGTCACCACGCGGCCCTACCGCGCGCAGCGAGACGGCGAGGTGGTGCGCTTCGGAGAGCGCTTTGCCCACGTCCAGGCGGCATTCACCGCGGCCGGACGCAGTGTGTCGTGTGAGATCCTGTGGGAGCAGAAGGAGGCCGGACGCCACCGCAAGGAGGTTCGGATCAATCGCCAGCAGGTGCAGCGCCTGGCCGATGTGTTCGGCGTTGCGCGCATGGTGCTGTTCGCCCCTCGTGACCTCGAGCTGGTGAGCGGAGGCCCGGAGGCCCGACGTCGCTGGCTCGACGTGGCGCTCTCCCAGGTCTATCCCACCCACCTGCACGCGCTCACGCAGTACGCGAGGGTTCTTGCGGAGCGCAATCGCCTGTTGCGAGAGGCCCATCGCTCCAGCGCGATCGACCGCGCCCTCCTCGACGCGCTCACCGAGCAGCTGGTGAGCTGGGGCGCGCGCATCGCACGTCGACGGGTCGAGACCCTTGCGCGTGTGGGCGCTGTGCTCGAGCCCCTGTATCGGCGGTTGAGCGGAGATCGCGATCACATCACCCTTCACTATGTCTCATCGGCGGCTCCCCGAGATGGGGAAGATCACGAGACGGCCCTGCATCGCCTGGCACGGGCTCGCGCGCGGGTCGAGCTCGAGCGGGGGGTGACCATGTTCGGTCCGCACCGCGATGACATCCAGATCGACCTCGAGGGTCGGCCCATGCGCAGCTTTGGCTCCCAGGGCCAGATCCGCTGCATGAGCCTTGCCATGCGGCTGGCGGAGGCCGACCTCATTGCGCGTGAGGGCGGAGAACCGCCTGTTCTGCTGCTCGATGACTGTCTCTCCGAGATGGATCTGGGGAGGCAGGCGGCGCTGTGGGCGTATCTCGCCGAGTGTGGTCAGGTGTTCCTCACCACCAGCGTCTGGACGGCCGAGCAGGCGCTGCCGCTGGGCGGACGTCTCTTCCGCGTTGTGGATGGCGTCGTGGAGGAGGTGGGTGACGCACCATGCTGCGCCTGAACCAGTTCCTCGTTCCGCTCATGCAGAAGCTCGATCTGTACCAGCCGTGTCGCGAGCGTGCGGCACTCGTCATCTGGCCTGAGGTCGTCGGCCCGTACGTCGCGCCGAACACCGCCGCCGTGGGCATCAAGCGCGGGGTGCTCTTCGTGCGCACCGCCAGCAATGCGTGGCTGGCAGAGCTCAGCATGGGGTATCGACGCAGCTTCATCGAGCGCTTGAACGCCCGTCTGGGCGAGGAGGTCGTCAAGGAGATCCGTTTCCTGCCGCCTCCGCTTCCTGTCGCTGAATCGACGCACGAGCCAGATGCGCCTTCTCTCGAGCTCCAGGCGCTGGCCAGCGAGGATGAGGCGCTGGTGGAGGAGGTGGTGGCGGGGGTGGAGGCCCCTGAGCTGCGCCATCGGCTGCGACGCCTGATGCGACGCGATCTGGCGCTTCGTCGCGCA
Organism: Pseudomonadota bacterium; assembly: GCA_010028905.1. Classification (NCBI taxonomy): domain Bacteria; kingdom Pseudomonadati; phylum Pseudomonadota; species Pseudomonadota bacterium. The sequence goes on from RGZZ01000010.1 coordinate 30,936, forward strand.
CGTCTGCGGGCAGGGTGGCGCCCTTGTCAGCGCTGCGAGGTTCTCACGCCGGACGGAGGGGTCTGCGTGCCCTGTGCCGAGGAGCGACGAAAGGCCCGTCGGGGGGGCATCTACCGGACTCTCCTGCGCGCCCCGTGGAGCAGCCCCATCGACATCAAGGCCAGGTTCCCCGACACTTCCCTGCACGAGTACCAACAGGTGAAGGCGCGGCTGCTGCACGGATTGAAGAGCGATGTGTACGCCTGGTCGAGAGCGCAGCCCGCTGATGTGAAGCTGACGGGTGCGATGCTGGGGAAAGCCCTGCGCTACTGCATGCTGCGGTTCGGCAAGCGCCCGCACGAGCTTGATCGGCGAGATATCTGCTTTGCGCTGGGCCGCGCCATCTTCGCGCGGTACCCGCAGTGAGTCAGGTGGCGTGCGGTCGTCTCACGTGTTGCGCAGGGCCAGCACACGGTAGATGGTTGTGGGAGACGTGCGTCCCCTCACCGTCACCGAGCCGAGCGAGCGCGCGTCGACCACATTCGCAATCGCTGCATATGTGGCGTCACTGATGAGCAGCGAGCAGTCGTAGTCGCGGGTGAGCTGCTCGAGTCGGGCGGCGAGGTTCGTCGCGTCACCCATGGCCACATACTCGATACGGCTGGCGTGACCGATCTCGCCCACCACGACCTGCCCGGTGTGAATGCCTATCCCGCCGCTCAGCTGCGCCTTGCCTTCCTGTCGCCAGCGGGCGTTCATGGTGGCGCGGGCCTCGAGCATGCGCATCGCGGAGGCCACCGCGCGCCAGGGGTCGTCGGCGTGGACCGAGGGGGCGCCGAAGACCGCCATCATCGCGTCTCCCTGGTAGGCCATCACGGTTCCGCCATAGCGCTGGATGATGTCGCCCATGGCTTTGTAGTAGTCGTCGAGCTGGCGGATGAGGCTCTCCAGGGGGGTGGTCTCGGCCAGCGTGGTCCAGCCGCGAAGGTCGGCGAAGAGCACCGTGGCGGTGACCTCGTGCAAGGCGCGGGGGCGGTCGACCTGCCCTCGAGTGCGGAACAGCAGGATCTGCTCTCCCAGAACGATCTGGTCCTTGTCAACGAGGGCGCGCGATTCGCGCACCGTCACCCCGTTCACCACCGTGGGGCTGGTGCTGCTGTCCGGCACGATCCAGAACCGATCGTCGTGGAAGGTGATGGTGGCGTGCTCTCGCGATACCGTCGGACTCGGAAGGTTGATATCGTTGGCGCGCTTGCCCGGTCGACCGATGCGCACCACGCCCAGGTCGAGCACGAACCGCTCTCCCGCGCCCGGATCGCTCACCACCATGAGCTCGCCAGCGGCTTCGAGGGTCTTCTGCACGGCGAGCTCGTAGGCGCCGATCTGCAGGCAGTCTCCGCTCGCGAGGTCGGCGTCGGTGATCTCGCTGCCGTTGAGCCGCATCTTCACATTGCCGTTGCTGTGCCGGTATCGGAAGCCGCCCTCGGAAAGCTCGAGCCGCCCCTCGAAGCGGGCGTCTGCCGCCAGCTCGAACGCGATGTCAGGATGGGTGTGGGGGGTTCCGAGCCTGATCTGGCGATAGCTCAGCGGAAGGCGTCGCGCAGGCGCGCCGGGCTCGCGCAGGATTCCCACGAACCCCGTGGAGAGCCACTTGCGCTCGATGATCTCGCGATGGCGCTGGGGGTTGAACTCGGTCTGCGGGCGGGATTTCGCGCTCACCCGGCGTGATGCGCCGGCCGAGCCGACGGGCTCGGTGGGCACGGCGGCCAGGTTCTCTCGCACCGACTCGATCAGGCGTTCGCCATCGATCAGGTGACGCCGAAAGAAGGTTGACGCAACGCTCTCGTCACCATCGAGTGTGGCGAGGTGGCGCCAGACCTCGAGCAGCATCGGGTCGAGCTCGGTCATGCGGGAGCCTCTCGGGTTCTGTGGGTCGCAGGGGTGCGACTTCTCCGAGGAGGCACACCCACGCAACCGCCTGGTTCGAGGCTACAACGACCGACTGTGCGGGTCCTGCAGGATGGCGGGCCGAGGGGGCCGTCGAGGCCTTCGGAGCCGAGGGAGACCTCCGTCAGGTCCGACTGGCCTGGAACGCATCCCATTCGGCGGTGGTCATGGCGGGTCGAGGTTCGGCGTGTGGCCCTTCTTGCACACGCTTGTGCAACAGGTTGTCGACAAGGGTCCATCCTTCGTGGTCGACTGTCGACAGGCGACCGTTCGAGAGGTTCTGGCACATCTGCATGTATTCCCGGTCGCTCAGCCCAAGCGCGCCGTTGGCGATGCCCTGATCGACCAATGCGGGAAGGTTGGCGTCTGGGACGAGGTATGCGGCGGTGTTCTCCGCGAGGTACTCAGCCGGGTCTGACTTGGCGTAGTCGCGAACGATCTGGTTCGTGTGCTTGGCCAGCGTGTGCGCCCCACGCCACTCCGGGCTGGCGCTCGGCTCGCACAGCGCTGCGTCGAGCGCGTGCGCGAACTCGTGCAGAACCGTGAACGTGTCGGCGTTCTTGCGGTCGAATCCGAGCACGTTGGCCTTGGTGTTGTAGGCCCCCACAACGGAAGGGTCTCCGAGCGTCGGGAGGTAGGACGGCACGGGGTCGCCCGCATCGAAGTCGTACATCTCGATGCGCGTCCCGTAGTCGGAGACCGCGCGAATGGCGTCGAGCGGATAGGCGCACAGCTTGTCGATCACTGCATCGGTGACACGCTCGTCTGGGCTCTGTCGCACCATTCCCCGGATGAGGGAGGCCTTCTCTGCTCGATCGGGGTCGGCGGCAGTCACAGGCGCCGCCGGCGCGCTGGGCTCGAAGGCGTCGAGGAAGACCTGGGCCG
>RGZZ01000011.1 GCA_010028905.1 Pseudomonadota bacterium
GACCAGACGCCCTGAAGGCGATGCGCACCTTCGACCTTGCGAAGGTCGAGCTCAGCCCCGCCGTGCTTGCCCGCACGTGTGTCGAGGAAGCCTCGACCCGGCAGGACGTGCTCCCCACCATGTCCGCCATCGATACCGCCGCCATGCCCGCCGTGGCGGAGGCGTTCAGCGCGCTGGGAACCGCTTTGAAAGCCCACCCCGAGACCTCGGCCGCAGTGGCGGCCCACGCCGACGCCTCAACCCCGTTCGACGCGTTCCGCGACGCCACAGACTTCCTTCGACGCGTGTCTTCTGACGACCACGTCGCTGAACCGGTTCGCAGCGCGGCCCTGCAGGCAGAGACTGCAGTGACGGGTGCCATCCTCGCTGAGCAGCATGCTCCGCAGAACCCGGGGGCGCATGGTCTCACCATCGAGGCCAGCTCCAAGGGGTTGCCAGAGGGGTACGCAGAGACGCGATTCGCCAGAGAGACCGGATGGGGCGACGCTCTGGTGGCCTTGCAGCAAGCCCCTCCCACCAGCAGCTGATCTGAGGCGTCAGGCTTCCTGCGTGCGCGCCTGACTCTCCGTGGCGGGTCTCCGCGCGGTGACCAGAAGGCTGGTCTTGAAGACCCCCACGGGCCAGTGACGGGTTGCCCTATCGAGGACCTCCATCGCTGAAACAAACCCGGAAAGGCGTCGCGCCAGCCAGTTGAAGGTGCGATTGGGCATGATCTTCAGCGCCAGCAGACTGGTCTCGACCACACGCAGCCCCTTGCGCCGCAGCAGATCGTGCAGCTCGTCGGTGCTCACCTCGTGGAAGTGGGTCTTCACCTGGAACGCCGCAAGATCGACGTCGGCGTCCTCGAGCTCGTCGATGCCGCGATGCTCCAGGCGATCCTCGAGATAGAGCGCGATCGCTCTGGGGAGGATTCGGCGTAGCATCGGCGCGACACGCCGACCGTTCGGCGTGGTGATGACCAGCAGCCCTCCCGGGCGCAGCAGGCGCGAGAGGCGACCCACGGTCGCGTCGAGATCGTAGACGTGCTCGAGCACCTCGATGCACGTGATGCAATCGAAAGTCCCCTCGTCAGCTTGATCGAGGAACCCATCGTCAAGCGTGTGGAACTCGGTTCGGCTCTCGCCATCGAAGCGCCCCCGGTTCTCGGCGATGATGGCCGAGGAGATGTCCATCCCCACCCGCCAGGCGCCGCGGGTCTCCACGAGATCCTTGAAGAGATGGGCGGGTCCGCACCCGTAATCGAGCCATCGCGCGTCAGCAGAGCGAAGCCGCGGCGTGATGATCTCGGCAAGCAGGCGATTCTTGACGGCGTCGTTGTAGCGATCGGAAGGGGAATATCCCACACGCTGCGCGCGATCGCGCACCTTCTCGAACCACAGGTCGTAATAGGCGCCGAGAACGCCTTGATCGGGACGAATCGGTTGATGCACGGGTCGCGGCCTCTCGTGGGGTCGAGATTCGACCCCAGGCAGAGGGCCGTGACAGTGAGGTACCCGTGGCCGCGCGCGACGAAACCGGTCGAGACGACCTGCATACCTCGTTCAGCGCGGCTTGAGGCGCGGCTGGGCAAACCGTGGGTGCAGCTTCGGCGAAGGGGTGTGCGGCGGCGTCTCGTCGAGCAGGCGAATCACCTCATCGATGGCACGCTCGAGCTGCGCGTCGTGCGAGCGGGCGTAGTCTTGAGGCGCGTTCTCGATCTCGATGTCCGGATCGGTGCCGTAGTTCTCGATCTGCCACCCCACGTCGTCGAAGAAAAACGAGAACTCCGGCTGTGTCGTCACGGTACCGTCGGCCAAGGTGTGGCGAGGCCAGATGCCGATGACCCCACCCCACGTGCGCACGCCGAGCAGCGGCCCCAGCTTGAGCATCTTGAACGCGTGGCTGAACATGTCGCCATCAGACCCCGCGTGCTCGTTGGTCAGGGCCGCCATGGGGCCGCGGGGAGATTCCTGGGGATAGGGAACGGGCGCGCCCCAGCGCGGGAAATCGTAGCCCAGGCGACGCCGTGCGAGCTTCTCGAGCAACAGGCCGGAGACATTTCCCCCGCCATTGAAGCGCACGTCGATCAAGAGCCCTTCGCGATCGTACTCGACCAGATAGGCGCGGTGGAACTCCGCGAAGCCCTCGGCGCTCATGTCGGGGATGTGGATGTATCCCACCCGCCCGGACGTTCGCTCGTGAACGCGCCGGCGCTTCTCGTTGACCCAATCGCGATAGCGGGCCGAGCGCTCGTTCGTGAGCGCCTTCACGGTGACCGTGCGCACCTCCTGACCCCGCTGCACCAGGAGCTCCACCTCGCTTCCTCCCAGGTTCACGAGCCGTGCTCCCGGAGGGGTTCGGTGCCCCACCGACTGACCGTTGATGGCGAGCACCACGTCACCCGACCTCAGGTTGGCGGCGGGCGCCGCCAGCGATGACGTGGAACGTGCGTCCCACGGATCCCCTTCGATGATCCGGTGGATGACGCATCGACCTTCCTCATCAACCGCCCAGTCCACCCCTAAGAAGCCCTGGCGATAATCCGGTGCGGGTCGATACTCCCCACCGTATTCGTAGGCGTGGGAGGTTCCCAGCTCTCCTTGGAGCTCCCACAGCAGATCGGAGAACTCTGACCGCGTGGCCACGCGATCGACAAGCGGGCGATACCGATCGTACACCGCGTCCCAATCGATGCCACACATGTCGGCCACCCAGAAGTGCTCTCTCTGCAGGCGCCACGCTTCACGAAACATCTGGCGCCACTCCGTGCTGGGTCGTGTCGACACCTTGACGCGGTCGAGATCGATCCAGCCGCTCTGCCGACTCGGCTTGCTGCCATCCTTGGCACCGCTCTTGCTCTCTGGAGGCTTGTCTCCCGCCTTCAAGACACGCAGGCGCGAACCCGATCGATAGACCAGGGTCTTTCGATCCATCGAGAGACCGAAGCTGCTGATGCCGTCGACCAGGCGCTCCTGTTTCTGGTTCTCGAAGTCATAGCACTCGAGGATGCCTCTGGGTCCGCCCCCTTCGGTGTCGGTCAGCCTGCGCGCACCCTCGACAGGAAACCAGGAGAAGACAGCTTTCTTGTCGAGCCCGACAATCGCGCTGTAACGCGCTTCAGCAACAGGAAACGCCACCACGCGGCGAGACAGTCCGTCGAGGTCGATGCGCATCCGGTCTTCGCTCTCTGCGAGCACATCTTCATCGAGACGCGCATCGCCCGCACCGATGACATCGCCCGCCGGCTCAGGCAGATCAGAAGGCTTCTTCTTCGCACCCTCGTCCTTCTTCTTGTCCGGGCTGAGCGGCCTGGGAAGCGGAACGAAGGGTGATGGAACATCTTCGCGCAAGGTCACGAGAAACGGTCGCGCGCCACGCGGAAATCCCAGATCGAACTGCATCTGATCGTGGACCGGATCGAAGTCGCGCTGACCGATGAAGTACAGGTAGCGCCCCTTCGGATCGAACGCGGGATTGAAATCGTGCAGCACGGGCGAGGTGGCGTCGTATGTCTCTCCGGTCTCCACGCGACACAGCTTTATCTTCGTGGTCTGCAGGCTGTCGGGAAACCCGTAGGCTACCCAGGCGCCATCCGGCGACCAGGCGACGCCCGCGATGCGCCCGTGGCCACTCGTGTCAAGAACCCGGGCCGTGGGAGGCGCTGCCTCGAGATCAACCAGCATCAGCTCATTCCGGTGGTTGGTGACGATCACGCGATCATGCGCAGGAGAGGCCTCGATCAGGAGCATGCGACCCAGATCGAGGTCGTCGAGGCGCTGCGATTCCAGCGGAGCGCCATCCTGGGGCGCGGCGAAACGCACCAACCGCTCGTGCGGGCTCTCGTCTGAGGCGGCGGCCACCAGCCGCTGACCATCTCGAAGCCAGGTCAGCAGGCGATAGCGAACGCCCTCCGGATCTCCGAGCTGGCGCACTGCGCCCTCCCAGTTCGAGAGCACGAAGGCCTTGCCACGAGAGGTCAGTGCGAGTCCGCTGCCATCCGGCTCGAGATCGACGCTGTGCAGATAACGCCCAGGAGAGACGAATCGTCGGTTGCGCTGCGTACGCGAGGTCGACAAGACGAGATCGACGCGTCGAGCCTGATCTTGCGCGGGATCGAGTACGTAGATGTCTGCGCCCGCGTGGTAGACGAGACGCTTCCCATCGGTGGAGAGCGCGCGTGCGTAGAACTCTTCGTGATCGGTGTGGCGTCTCACGTCGCTGCCGTCAGCCTGACACGAGTACACGTTACCGACGCCTTCGTGATCAGCGATGAAGAAGATGCGGTCATCGACCCAGCACGGGCTGGCCAGGTTCCCCTCGAGCGATCGCAGACGCACGTAGGCGCCGTCTCCGTGTGCATCGACCCAGATCTGTCCGATGGTGCCTCCGCGATATCGCTTCCAACGGGCAGGTTCCGCGGTGTTGCGCCCGATCAGCGACATCCCCTGCGGACCGAACGACAGCGCACTTGCAGGGCCCAGGGGGAGCCGTTGGGGGAGAAGATCTCCCGGACCGACGGTGTAGAGCCATTCATCTCGTCGAAACGCGCGTTCAGCCGCCGACGCATAGACGATGGACGCCCCGTCACGCGTCCATCCGCAGACCCGACAAGGGGTTCCCTGATAGGTGAGCCGCTCTGCCTCTCCCCCGTGAACAGGCATGCAATAGACCTCTGCCGGGCCTTCTTCTCTCCCGACAAATGCCAGCTTCGTGCCATCCGGCGAGAAGCATGGGGTAGAGACCTCGCCAACCCCTGCGGTGATTCTCCAGGCGCGTCCTCCATCTGCGGAAACCGTCCAGAGATCGTCTTCCGCCACGAACACGATGTCGTTGCCCCAGATCGCGGGGTGACGCAGATATCCGGCAGTGGTCACGGCCAGGCCTCCATTCTCGAGCACATCAATCAATCTGTGTCTGCGCTGGCGAGCACCCACTGCTCTACCGCTGCTCCGATCACGGGCACGCGAAACACGTCACCGCGTCCCGCGCGCCACGCAAACGCGAGGAACAGGCAGAAGCAGAAGAGCAGCGCGATGAGCCACGCGACGAAGATACCCGTCAGAAACGCACCGAACCAGAGCGATTCAGGTGTGATGCGACGAAACACGAACCCGAGCATCAAGGTGAAAACAAGGAAAGCTGTACTGGTGACCGCTCCGAACGCAAAGGCCTGCACGAGATGAAAGCGCAGCCAGGTCTCGTGTCGCTCAGCTCGCAAGAGCATGAGAGGGGGGTGCACCGGCCAGAAGATGTACCCCGCGGCGGCGGTCATGAGCGCGCCGTTGTCAACAGGTGGAACGAGTGCGGGGGCATCGTATTCGAAGTGGGTAGGCATCTCGACGATCACATTCACAGGTCGTGACCGCGGCCCCTTCTCACGGGAGAGGCGCAAAAAAAGCTGGCCCGGGTGGGTGACACGAACCGGGAACCCCCACGGCACACAGAGAGAGCTGCTTACCGCTGCTACCTTCCGGTCCTGACGGGGTTCACAGACTGCTGTTGCGTGGGACCCGATTCATGCCACTTACCTGGGCCAGCTCTGGCGGAGAGAGAGGGATTCGAACCCTCGAGACGGGGATAAGCCGCCTACTCGATTTCCAATCGAGCGCCTTCGACCAGCTCAGCCATCTCTCCAAGGAGCCGAGAGGATCTCGCCTCTCGTCACGACCGCAGCAGGCGGCTGTCGACGCCTGTTGCGAAACGTGATTCGTATTCAGTTGGATTGGCGGAGAGAGAGGGATTTGAACCCCCGAGACGGGTGTTTATGCCGCCTACTCGATTTCGAGTCGAGCGCTTTCAACCACTCAGCCATCTCTCCGAGGCCGTATAAATCCGGGTCAGTGCACGCGGCGTCGCGCGAAGAATATGCGCATCAGCTGTGCACATTCGTCAGCGCGGATGCCGCTCACCACGTCGAGGTGATGTGGCAGCCCCGGGTAGTCAGCCAGGTTCAGCACGGTTCCTGCAGCGCCCGCGCGCGGATCTGCAGCCCCGTACACCAGACGCTTGACCCTGACCGATAGCATGGCACCCACGCACATCGGACACGGTTCGAGCGTCACATAGACCGTCGCCCCGTCGAACCGCCAGTCTCTGCGAGAGCGCGCAGCCCTTCTCAGAGCCACGATCTCTGCGTGACCTGCGACGTCGTTGCATGCTTCGCGCACGTTTCGACCTCGACTGATCACCTGGCCGCCGATGACGACCACCGCGCCGACCGGCACCTCACCTGCGCGCTCTGCTCGGCGAGCCTGCTCGAGCGCCAGCTTCATGAACCCGTCGTCGTGGGGAAGGGGCCTTCCGTCAAGGAACTGGCGCGCCCGAGTGGGCTCGAACCACCAACCTTCGCCTTCGGAGGGCGACACTCTATCCATTGAGCTACGGGCGCCTGAACCTTTGTGGCGGAGAGACTGGGATTCGAACCCAGGGTAGGGATTTAGGCCCCTACAAACGCTTAGCAGGCGTTCGCCTTCGACCTCTCGGCCATCTCTCCACATGGGCAGCTTTGCAGGTCGCCCTGCCGAACCGCCGCTTATTCTACCATGACCCTGCCTGGCATGGCAAGTGCCTCACACAGGCAGGGTCTCAATGCGCATCACGACGCAGATCGAACCCTATACCCCAGCCCCCACTGCCGCCGTCTCCTTGATTCGAACCGGCATGATCAGGTAGAGAAGGTCGTCGGCGTTGACCGGCTTCATCATCGCCATGCTCAGGGGATCATTGAGAAGGAAGCGTATCTCCTCGCCCGTGGCGTTGCTCACGCAATCGAGCAGATATCGACCGTTGAAGGCGATGGTGATGGGTTCGCCATCAAGACGAACCGGAAGCTCTTCGCAGGCCTGACCCACGTCTGGCGTGTTCGAGCGAATCGACATGCTGTCGCCCGTGATCTCGAGACGAAGCAGCCGCGGAGAGTCTTTTTCCTGCGCCATGATGAGAGCGCGACGCACCGCTCCCAGCAGCTGCTCTCGATGCACGTAGACCGTGCGCGAGAAAGACTTCGGGATGATGGCCTCACAGTCGGGAAAGCGACCCTCTTCGAGCAGGCGCGCCACGAGCTGGATGTTGCCAAAGCGGAAGAAGACCTGGCCGGGCGATGGCGTGATCTCGAGCGAGGTGTTGTCATCTCCCAGCAACCGCTGCAGCTCGCCCATGGCGCGTCCGGGAATGATGGACTTGTAGGACGTGGTCACCTGCGACCCGTCAAAGGTGCGCTGCACACGCGCCAGGCGACGGCCATCGGTGGTGACCAGCATGGCCTTGTCGGGCTCGATCTGCGTGAGAATGCCCGTGAGCACCACCCGGGTCTCTTCTGGCGGTGCAACGGCGAACTGCACGCTGCGCACCATGTCGCGAAACGCGTCGCCCGAGACCACGAGGGTGGAATCTCCCTCGGGCTGGGGCAGCACGGGAAACTCGTCGGCAGAGAAGGTGTTGATGCGAAAGTTCGAGCCCTTCGCCTTCAGCTCGAGCTGATTGCCCTTGATCATCTCGAGCGAGATCTCGGTCTGGGGCAGCTGGGTGATGATCTCTCCGAGCAGGCGTGCGGGTGCGGTGAAGGCGCCGGCCGTGATGACCTCCGCCTTGACCTGGCACTCGATGACCATCTCGAGATCTGTTGCAGAGAAGTGCAGCGCACCATTCTCCGCGCGCACCAGCAGATGGCTGAGAATGGGCAGGGGACTCTTCGGGTTGACCGCCTTGGAGGCGGTGAGAATGCCGCTCTCGAGGGCTTTTCGATCGCAGACCACTTTCATGGGTGAGGCGCTCCTTCTTCCTGGATGTTTGAGGATCTTGATGCTGTGGAAAGATGAGGATGACATGGGGGTGGGAAGATGGTCAGGTCATGGTTCTCCATGATGAGATCATGATGTTCATGGTAGATCTAGTAGGGGCTGTGGACGGTGTGAAGAACTCATTTCATCGCTTGTTCTACGCCATTTTTTGATGATTTTGCTGGTGGGTATCCTTGGGATTCGGCTCCGGTTCCGGTTCACAGTTCCGGAGCCGGAGAGATATCCGGACGCCTGGTTCCGGATGCGGTGTGACTTGTTCACCTCGTTTCACACGCGAACCGGATTTGTTCCTCACATCTCTCCGGAGAGACTTCCGGACCCACCCACACCCATTCACAGCGGTCATGCACGGTTTCCGGATTTCAATGTGACCTGAAAACCCCTTGGTAGCGATCTTCGCACGTGTATGTCTGGCCACCGCTGGAGCCACGCGCCATGAAAAAGACCAGAGACGAGTGGATGGCTCGCCTCTGGCTGTTTTGCAGATGGGAGATCAGGGCGGACGCTGCGGAAGCGCGAGGCGTATCACGTCAAGAGGGTTCTTTCAGGTTCTCGGTCAGGATCTCGATGTTGTCGCGTGTCGACGGGTCCTTGCTGTATCGTTCCTCGATCTGACGGCACGCGTGCATGACGGTGGTGTGATGCTTGCCACCGAACTCGTCGGCGATCTGCTTGAGCGAGCTCGAGGTATGCTCACGCGCGAGGTACATGGCGATCTGACGCGGGAACGCGAAGCGATGATCGCGACGCTCCCCCACCAGCTCATCGATCTTGATGCGGAAGTGCTCACACACGCGCTGCTGGATCATGCGTATCGTGATGGCGGTAGGCTTGATGTGCGGCAGTATCTGTGCGAGCGCCTGTGTGGCGGTCTGCATGTCGATGGGAAGGGCGTGGGTCGAGGCATAGGCGATGACACGGATCATGGCCCCTTCGAGGTCGCGGATGCTGCTGGGAAAGCGCTCGGCGATGAAAGCGATGACGTCGAGCGGTACGTTGATGTGATACTGCTCTGCCACCTTCTTTCGCAGGATGGCCTCGCGCGTCTCGAGATCGGGGGACTGGATGTCTGCGATGAGTCCTTGTGTGAAGCGAGAGCGCAATCGATCTTCCAGCGGACTGAGCTCGTGTGGCGGGCGATCGCTGGTGATCACGATCTGGCGGTTGCTGCTGTGGAGCTCGTTGAAGGTATGGAAGAACTCTTCCTGGGTGCGCTCCTTGTTGATGAGGAACTGGATGTCATCGACGAGCAGCACGTCGACATTGCGGTACTTCTCGCGAAACGATGCCGTGCGCTTGTTGCCGAGCGATTCGATGAGGTCGTTCATGAACTGCTCGGTCGATACGTACACGATGCGCGCCTTGCGCTTGCGCTGCAGGATGCCGTGCCCGATGGCCTGCATGAGGTGGGTCTTGCCCAGACCCACCCCTCCGTACAGGAAGAGCGGGTTGTAGGCCCTGGCTGGGTTCTCGGAAACCGATCGGGCTGCCGCGTAGGCCAGCTGGTTGCTCGAGCCCTCAACGAAGGTGTCGAAGGTGTACTTGGGGTTCAGATAGATGTGCTGTGCTGTGCTCTCGCGCTGCAGCTCCAGGCGATCATCGCGCGATATTGTCGTGTCGCCTCGGGTCTCGCCATCGATCCACTCGACGCGAACCTGAACGCCAACGAGGCGCTCGAGTGAGACGCGAAGCTCACGTGCCAGGGTGGAGAGCATGGCGGGCTCTTCGTTCAACAGGTCAGAGAACTGACCCAGTCGCACGCGCACTGTGCTTCCATCGACCGAGACGAGCTGCATCTCTCTGAGGCAGGCCTGCCAGACCGGGCTTTCGAGTCGCTTTTCGATCTGCTCCTGGCACTTCTGCCAGACGCTGGCAATCTCCGACGGGGAAACGTACGTGTCTTCCCTCATGTGTGTAGGCTCCCTTGAAAATCGAACCAGAATGCGGATGGGTTTCTGAGGAGAGGCTTCGGGGGTGCGTACGACCACCGCCGACGCCTGGGGCTGCCATCGTGCTTCACACTGTGCGTCTCGGTCGGATGTGACGAAGTCCGCGCTGTCCTGCGACCCGTTGTAGCCATTGCCCACCGTGGGAACAAACGAGCGGATCCAGGATCTGACCTGTGCTCCGCCTGCTGTCTCCCCCCTCACGACGTGGGTCGAGCATCTTCTGCTGGATCTGGCGCTCTCCTCTCACACGTTCATCCACTTATCCACAGTGCCCGTGAGGATGCTGTGGATAACTTTACCGGATGCGCATGAAATCGAGCAAAGAAAATTTCGTCAGATGCCGGATCACATTCAATTCCGGCCGGGTCTCGTCGACAGTCAAGTGCCCAGGCACCCATCGCTCTGGGGCATCTGGCCAGTGATTCGCGATCAGCTCGTAGAAGGAACCCTGTTTCAGGGAGGCGAACCCCGCCGCGCCGGAAGAACCGTTCAGAAGAGTTACCCACAGCATATGCACACCTGTGGATAAGTTAACAAACCGGCAACCTGCCTGACGGTGTGCCTGCGCCCCAGACAAGACCTCCGATTCACCGTCGGTGCGCGCGGGTCGGTCTGACGCAGCGCCAGGCGACAAGCCCGAGGCCACGTCTCTCCGCTGCGTGACCGGTGTCCCCGGCTTGACAGCCCGTTCTGCAACGGGATATAATCTAGTCCGCTCAAAACGGCATCTGTCTGCCTTCTGAACCCAGCCAGCGGGTCACCGTCCCAAGTGTTCGTAGCAGTCGCGCAGTGACTGACCTTGCGAAGGGGCGCTCCCAGACGACGAGACGCCGAGCGACGCGAGTATTCTGATGCGTATCGCATCCTGGAGGACCACATGAAAAGGACGTTCCAGCCCAAGAAGAAGGTGCGCAAGCGCGAGCATGGCTTCCTGGCGCGCATGGCCAGCTCTGGTGGCCGCAACGTGTTGCGCCGTCGGCGCGCGAAGGGACGCAAAAGGCTCACCGTCTAGTGCCCAGGGTCCCCAAGATCAAGCGAAACGCTGAGTTTCAGGCGATCTTTCGCAACGGGAAGATCTGGTCGAATGAGCTGGCTGTGCTCTATCTCACACGAGGAGCGCCTGACGCGTCTGCGCGGCTGGGCATCTGCGTGAGCAAGAAGCTTGGCAAGGCAACGGTTCGCAACCGCATCAAGCGCTTGATCCACGAGGTCTGCAGAGTGCGGTGGTCAAACCTGAAGCCTGGCGTCAACGTGATCTTCCTGGCGCGTCGAGGCGCACTCGAGAAGCCATTTGCGGCGGTGGAGCGGTCTATCGATGACCTCTTGCGCCGCTCTCGCGTTCTTGCGAACACGCCTGTGCCTGTCACCGCTCCAGCTTGATGCGGGGTCTCGTCATCGGCCTGATTCGGGCCTATCAGCGCGTCTCGCGCTTCACCCCACCGGTCTGCCGTTTCACTCCGACGTGCTCTGAATACGCCTGCCAGGCCATCACGCGTCACGGTTGTCTTCGCGGGGGCGGCTACGCGATCACGAGAATCCTCCGCTGCCATCCCTGGAATCCCGGGGGTTCCGATCCGGTCCCGTAGTCGGGACCGTTGGAGGCACAGGTGTCAGCATTCCTGTCCGAAATCTTCATGAGAACGCTCAACGGGCTGCAGGAGCATACCGGCAGCTACGCTTGGGCGATCGTCTTCTTCTCGGTCATCATCAAGGTGATGCTCTATCCGCTCACCCAGAAGCAGTACTCGTCGATGAAGGCGATGCAGGCGTTGCAGCCGGAGATCAAGCGTCTGCAGGCCAGGTACAAGGATGATCCCAAGAAGTTCAACGAGGCCCAGGCCGAGCTGTTCATGAAAGCGGGGGTCAACCCGCTCGGTGGGTGCCTGCCTCTTTTCATACAGATGCCTATCCTCTATGGCATCTATACGACCATCATGAACTTTCGTCACGTGTTCGAGGGTGAGCACGTCCGCTTTCTGTGGATCGGCGGCTGGCTGCCTGATCACTATCCGCAGTACTTTGCCAAGAACCTGGCCGGATCTGACGTCGCCCTGCTCTTCATGTACGGGCTCAGCATGTACCTGTCGCAGAAGCTCACGGTCACCGATCCAGCCACCGCGAAGCAGCAGGGAACCATGAACACGGTGATGCCGGTGATGCTCACCTGGATGCTCTGGTCGATGAAGCTCCCCTGCGCCATGGTGCTCTACTGGCTCATGTTCAACCTGCTCGGTCTCATCCAGCAGGCCCACATCATTCGGATGCCCGCACCGGTCATTGCGTCGTCAGGCGCGGCATCGAACCCATCCCGGACGACGACGCGCAAGAACCTGGGAGAGAAGAACGCATGAGAACGGTTGAAGAGTTCGGACGTACGGTCGAAGAGGCCCGGGAGAAGGCCTTCAAGTCCCTGGGAATCGGTGTGGCAGACGAAGCAGATGTCGACGTCGAGGTTCTCGACGAGGGCAGCCCTGGAAACGATCTCGGCTGGGGACGAAAGTTCGCGCGGGTGAAGGTCACTTGCCGCGATTCGTCCGCGCGCTTCGAGACTGATGTGGCACCGCCGGAGATCGATGACGAAGAGACCGAAGAGGCAGCTCCCGCCCCGGAGGTTCGCAAGAGCACGGGGCGCGCGGCTGCCCCGGCCGAGGCTCCGCGCAAACGAGGGAAGGGTGGCGCGCGCACGGGCGACGAAGCCCCGCCAGAGCGTTCGTCCGAGAAGGCACCTGCGGCTCGTCAGCGCACTGAGCGCAAGGGTCGTCGCGAAGCCCCCGTCTCTGAGATCGACGATGCGGCGCGTGATCTCGTCGAGAAGATCGTCGATCTCATGCAGCTTCACGTGAACATCGAGGAAGAAGAGTCGATGGATGGCCAGACGGTGCTGAACCTGGTCGGGCCAGACCAGAGCATCCTCATCGGCAAGCGCGGCCAGACCCTCGAGGCCCTGCAGTTCATCTGCAACCTCATCATCAACAAGGAGTCCACCGAGCGCCGTCGCATCCCGCTCGACGCCGGCAGCTATCGGCTGCGTCGTGAGAAGACCCTCAGCGACATGGCGCAGCGCCTGGCCCGTCGTTCACTCGAGGAGCGGGTGCAGATCGCGCTCGATCCCATGAACCCAGCCGAGCGACGCATCATTCACATGGCGCTCGCCGACGATCCGGATGTCGAGACCTTCTCTGAGGGCGAAGAGCCGGATCGGAAGGTCATCATCTCGCCGCGTCACTGAACGTGCATCGAGACGACACGATCTGCGCCATTGCAACGGCGCCAGGGGAAGGGGGCGTGGGCATCGTCCGCATCAGCGGGCCCGCGTCCCTTTCGATTCTCTGCGCGCTCTATCGTGGAGCCCGTGGAGGTCGCCGCACCGACTGGCCCTCACATCGGCTGCTGCTGGGCCACGTGGTCGATCCCGACAGCGGGGAGGCCATCGATCAGGTGCTGGCCGTCTACATGCCTGCCCCTCGTTCGTACACGGGAGAAGACGTGGCCGAGCTGCACGGGCACGGCGGCGCCGCCTCGCTGCGACGCATCGTCGACGTCGCGCTTCGGCTCGGCGCGCGTGTTCCCGATCCGGGCGAGTTCACGCAACGCGCATTCTTGAACGGTCGCATCGATCTCGCTCAGGCGGAGGCGGTCATCGATGTCATTCGCGCACGCACCGATGTATCGCTGCGCGCCGCCATGGGGCAGTTCGGCGGCAAGCTGTCTGCCCGGGTGCGGGCGCTGACCGATCAGCTGCTCGACTGGATCGCCCAGCTCGAGGCCACCCTCGATTTCCCGGAAGACGATATCCCCTCAGTCTCCACAGATCGGCTGCTGCGTGGCGCAGACGAGGTCCTGGAGGGGCTCGAGGCGCTGCTGGCGCGCGCTGAGCAGGGACGCGTCCTGCGTGACGGGGTGCGCGTGGCCATCGTGGGAACTCCCAACGTGGGGAAGTCGTCGCTGCTGAATGCGCTGCTGGGCGAGCAGCGGGCCATCGTCACCGAGGTTGCGGGTACGACGCGCGACAGCATCGAGGAGTGGCTCGACATCGACGGGGTGCCCATGCGGATCGTCGACACCGCGGGCATACGTGAGTCGACCGATCGCATCGAGGTGGAGGGCATCGATCGGGCCAGACGTCACCTCGAGAGCGCTGACCTCGTGCTGTTTGTGGTCGACGGGTCGCGGGCGCTCGGCGACGACGACCGATCGATTGCTGATCTGTCTGCCCAGCGCCCCCGAATCGTCGTGGTGAACAAGAGCGATCTCGATCTGGCTGCCGATGTGCAGGCGGTCGCGGAGCCCTGCGAGGTTGTGCGCATCAGTGCGCGCAGCGGTCACAACCTGACGTTGCTGCGCGCAGCGATGGTGACCAAGGTCGCTGGCGGCGTGGTGACGATCAGCGACGAGACGGTTGGGGGAAACCTCCGCCATCGCGATGCGCTCTACCGTGCACGCGAGCATGTTCGCAAGGCGCGCGAGACCGCGGCAGCCGGGCTTGCCGCTGATTTTGTCACCATCGACCTCAAAGCGGCGGTTGACGCCCTGGGTGAGATCACGGGCGCCAATATCACCGAAGAGGTGATCACGCGAATCTTCAGCCAGTTTTGTCTGGGGAAATAGGACGTCTCCCTGGGCGAGAGACGCATCGCTCTCGTCAAGGGGTTGCCGGCGTGCTCGACGGGGGCAGAGAGGTCGCAGCGGAGGGGCTCGCGGGGGGCGCCATCGGTGTGCCGGATGCGCTGACCGCGGGTACGGGGAGATGTGGCTGGTCAGATCCGAGATCGCTCTCTCGCACCAGATCGTGGGCTGCAAAAGCACCGCGCAGGGTGGCGCGCGGTGTCTCGAACCGCAGATCGACCGACCCGTCCAACGAGAGGTGGGTGACCCCGTCTCTCGATTTTCGCTCGGTGATGTGATCGACCCGCAGGGTCACGTTCCAGCGTGTCTCGATGACGTCAATCCTTCCGCTCGCTGCATCGATGCGCTGCAGCAGGGCGTATCGTATGGCGCAGTCCTTGGGGATGTTCCCATCGCGGGCCTGAAAGGTTCCTGGCTTAAGGCTAGCGGCGTCGATGAAGATCGCGAACATGCGCTCCGGAGCGCGTGGTGCAAACGGATCGAAGGTTCCATCGTGAACCGGAACATCTTGCTCGAATCCGAGCCACATGGCGTCCGGGTCCTGCCAGAGGAGCACTGTTCTCGCCTCGAAGGGGAGCCCGTCGATCTCCCCCTGGGGCACGCTTGAGCGTGTCGCCGTTGCGGCCGCCGACGGCGCAGGCCTCGCCGGCGAAGGAAGTGGCGGTGCTGCGCTGCACCCGTTCAGAACGGCTGTGAGCAGGGCTGCTGCGCTGAGAAGTGAGGGACATCGCACGGGTGAGCACTTCCACCTCAGGGCGTGGCTTCCTATGCGCGCTCCGGGCACGCTCACGAATCGCGCTCGGCTGGAAAGGGGTCGCGGCTGCCGAGCGTTGAGCGCGCATGGCCAGATGGGGGAGATTTGTCTGATATGGGGAAGTAGTCGGGTGCACGGAGGGGTTTGGGACATGCGCAACCACATTCGCCTGATGACGCTCTTTCTGCTCGTCGTGGCGCTCGATCTCAGCGGGGCAGCGCGCACCGCGTGGGGGCAGGAGAGGGTTCGGCATCTCTCGCTCACCTTTCATGGAGCCGCCGGCAAGGTGGGGGGGTCGTGCTTCCTGCTCGACGCCGATGGTGAGAAGGTGCTGCTCGACTGCGGCCTGGCCTTCGACGAGGAGGGCGATGACGGCGGTGTCAAGGGCGACACGACGAGCTTTCCCTTCGATCCGAAGTCGATCTCGGCGGTGGTGGTGAGTCACATCCACCTCGATCACGCGGGGGCTCTCCCCTTACTGGTCAAGCGCGGCTTTCGCGGGCGCATCCACGCCACACGGGTCACGCGCGAGCTGGCCGCCATCGCCCTGCAGAGCTGCTACCGATATGGTGATTTCGGTGTGGAGCCCTTCTACACGTCGGCGAGCAGCGGCAGGCGCTCATCTGCCGTACACTCGCGAGACGACTGCGACGCAGGTGCAAGAATGAAGGCGCGCACGACATTCCAGGCCCACCGCTCCGCGCTTGCTGCGCAGCATCAGCACATGTGCCGCACCTGCCTGCGTCTCGAGCTCGATGACGTGATGCGACTGTTCGTCGAGCATCCCTACCACGTGTCGTTCTCGATCACGTCTCATCTCACTGCCGTGTTGCAGCCGACGGGGCATCTTCCCGGATCGGCCATGACCACGGTGATCATGCAACGCGCCTCCGGAAAGTATCGTGTCATCTGGTCGGGCGATTACGGCGGCGGTACCCATCCCTTTCTCCCCGCTCCCGAGACGGTGGGCGAAGGTCAGGTGCTGCTGGTGGAATCGACCTACGGCGGCAACACCGACCCGGAGAGAGACCCGGCGCCGGCGTTCATCGCCGCTGTGGCTTCGGCGCTGAAGCAGGGCCGCCGCGTGCTCGTTCCCGCGTTCACCCTCGATCGCAGCCAGCGCGTTCTGGCGGCGCTCGCGCGAGGGCGGCGTGAAGGGGGGCTGCCCGAGGTGCCGGTCTACATCACGAGTCGCACCATCGACGCGTTCACGCGCGCCTACCAGGGCTTCTCCCGCGACCGCGCAACCTATGGCGAGTCGTTCAACGCGGCGTTCTTCGACGATCCGTTTCGTGGTCTGTCGTGGCGCATGCTGCGTTCGAAATCGATTCCACAGGGGCCGTCGGTGGTGGTGGCATCGTCGGCCGACGGCAGGTACGGGGCCTGCGCGGCGCTCCTGGAGCCCTACGTCACCGACCCTCGCGCGGCCATCATCAAGGTGGGATGGGCATCGCCGTCATCGCCCATGGGACGCCTCTACGCCGCGTCGCAGAAAGGGGCGCGCGAGGTCGAGCTTACATCGACGCAGCGCGTCAGCCTGCAGGCAAGCCTAGCTGCTGTGAGTCTGAGCGGGCATGGGCATGCATCGACGGTGGCCCGTCTCGCAACGGGCTGTCGCGGCCTGCAACGGCTCTTTCTGGTTCACGGCGAGCCGGATGGGCTGGCGAGGTTTGCGGCTTATCTGCGCACCCTGCTGCCGCGTTCAGTGCAGGTGCGCATCCCAGCGATGGGTGAGCGGGTCGAGCTCTTCTGAGCGATGGCGCTCGCCTTTGGCGCGAGAAGGTTCTCGTGTTCAAGCGGTCGAGAAGGCAGACGCGACCAGACAGGCGTGGCGTCGAGAGATCGCGAACTCCTGCGCGTATGCCGCTGATGTTCATCGAACGGTTGGACGGGCCTATAGATGAAGCAGCGTGGCGCGAGGCTGTCGAGCACGTGGGTGGCGTTCTTCTCGATGAGTCGCTCGATGTCGCGCTGCGTGATGAGGGCGGAGCCTGGACGCGGGCTCTGATCTGGAACGCGAGCAGCGCCGAGTTCTCGGTGATGCGCTACTGCGCGCCTTTCCGAGAGGGCATCGAAGCGATTGCGCGTGCGCTCTCAGCGGTGGTGGTCGATAATGACGGGGCTCGGTACCTCTAGTGCCGCAGGGGCAGCGCACGTCTGTGTCCCGTTCAGCAGCCGGTCGTGACGCGGCAGGGGTGCGCGTCTCCGTGACCTGGGGGCGTGCCCGTGTGACGTTGCTGCTGCTCGTGGCATTGCTCCTCATCACAGCCACGCCGACGCGGGCACAGGCACCGGCCGAGATGCAGGCGGCGCTGCGCGACGCCTACGAGCGGTACAAAGATCTGCGCGAGGGCTCCAATGCCGACTACATCCCCGCGCTGGCGAAGGTGAATCCCAACATCTTCGGCATCGTGCTCGTCACCGTTGACGGTCGCGTGTTCACAGAGGGAGATGTGAGCTCCGAGGTCTCCATCCAGTCGGTCTCCAAGGTCCTCACGCTGGCACGTGTGCTGCAGGAGCGTGGCGCAGCACGGGTCGACAAGACCATCGGGGTGGATGCGACCGGCCTGGCATTCAACTCCATCGTCGCGGTAGAGCGCCACGCGGGCGCGCGGCTGAATCCCCTCGTCAATCCTGGTGCCATCACGGCCACGAGCATGCTGGCAGGTGCCTCCTACGACCAGATCTGGAATGATCTGCTCGCCTACTACAGCGAGTTCGCGGGTCACGCACTCGCCGTGATCGACGCGGTCTATGAATCAGAGGCGGCAAACAATCAGCGAAACCGCGCCATTGCAATGCTCATGCACGCCTATGGTCACATCAAGGACGATCCGATGCGCGCGTGTGATCTCTACACGCGGCAGTGCTCGGTGGGTGTCAATGCCAGAGATCTCGCGGTGATGGCCGCAACCCTGGCCAACGGCGGGGTCAATCCGATCACGGGCAAAGTGTCAGAGGAAATGTCAGGGGAAACTTGGGGTCTGTATGAATCTTCCGGGCAGTGGCTCTACGACACGGGTCTTCCCGCCAAGAGCGGCGTGGGCGGCGGGCTCATCGCAGTTTGCCCCGGCCGGTTCGGCATTGCCGTTGTCTCACCGCTTCTCGACAAGGCGGGCAACAGCGTGCGTGGGCAGCGCGCCATCACAGACATCGCGAGAGCGCTGGGGGCGAATCCCTACCTCTGTCGCCCGATCGAGCCCAAGCCGCGGTAGCGTTCTCTCGACGCCTTCGATGAGACGCGACGCGGCGTCTGCTCGCCAGGCGGCTCGGCGTTTGACGGGGGGCATGGGCGGAACGTCACGTGGGCTTCACTCCGCTGGTGCGAGGGCGAGGTCGGAGCACCGGGCTGCGGGAACCTCGAACCAGAAGGTGCATCCATGCCCCATCTCGCTCTCGAGGCCGATGCGGCCACCGTGGGCTTCGACAGCGAGCTTGCAGAACGTGAGCCCGAGGCCCGTGGCATATTTCTTGCCGGCCCCCTTGTTGGTGGCTTGACCGAACTTCTCGAAGATCTTCTCTCGCCATTCCGGCTCGACCCCCGGACCGTCGTCGATGATCTCGACCCGAAGAAGGTCTTCCCGCTGGGACAGGGCGACCGTGATGTGTCCGCTGTCTTCGGTGAACTTCACCGCGTTCCCGATGATGTTGACGAGCACCCTGCGAAGCAGGCCGCCATCGCCCCAGGCTTCGGGCGCATCGACCTGCGCGGTCACGGTCATGGTGCGGTTGCCCCGCAGGGCCTGCATGCGACCCATCACCTCCCCGGCGATCTCGGCCACGTTGCAGCGCTCTCGCTCGAGCTTCATGGCGCCAGCCTCGAGCTTGCTGATGTCGAGCAGCGAGGTCACCATCTCGATGAGGTCGTCGGTCGACTCCAGCGAGCTCTCGATGCACTCGTTGAGATAGGGAGGGAGGAGGTCACGTCCTCGCTGCTCCACGATTCTCAGGAAGCCGTAGATGCAGGTCAGCGGGTTGCGGAGGTCGTGCACCACCATGTGCGTGAGATCGTCGCGCATCTTCTCGAGCGCCCGCAGCTGGTCGTTCTGCGCGAGCAGGCGAGCGTTCTGCGCGGCCATCTCGAGGTGCAGGCGGCGAAGCTCCACGTGGGTGCGAATGCGGGCCTGCACCTCGTCGACATCGAATGGCTTGGTCACGTAGTCGGCCGCCCCTGCTCCGAAGGCCCGCACCTTGTCGAGGCTGTTGCCGTGGGCGCTGATGAAGATCACCGGGATCTCGGCGAGCGCGGGGCACCCCTTGATCGCCTGGCAGAGCTCAAAGCCGTCCATGTCTGGCATCTCGACGTCTACCAGGAAGATGTCGGGTGGCGTCTCTTGCGCTCGGGCGAGGGCGACAGCCCCGGATGCTTCGAGCGCGACCGCATACCCTGCGGCTTCGAGCAGGGAGCCGAGAATGCGACGCATGGTGCTGGAGTCATCGATCACCATGACCCGGCCCTGCTCGCTCAGGGGCTGGACGTCATCTTGCGCATGCTCGCTCATTCGGCGGGACTTCGTCTGCGCAGGCGCTGACCCTCCCTCTCCTGGCACAGTAGGAGTTTCGCGAAGGGTTCGTCGAACCCCGCAAGGTGAACCGCGTTGAACTGCCGTCCAGACTTGACATCGCAAGCGCCGGTGATCTGCGTGAGACGTTTCTTGCCGCGTTGCGCAACGGCGCCGCTGTCGAGGTTCGCGCAACCGATGTCAAACGGGCTGACGCGGCGGGGCTGCAGGTTCTTGCTGCATTCTGCCGCGATGCGCGTGCCCGAGGAATCGGCGTGCGGTTCATCACGCCCAGCCTCGAGCTCACCGAGGCCAGCCGGTTGTTCGGCCTCGACTCTCTGCTCGCAGACATCCCGACCGCGGCTGGGGGAGTGACATGATCCGGGTTCTTGCCGCTGACGATTCGGCCACCATTCGCCAGATGCTCTCCGCAACCTTGAGCGAGGCCGGGTTTGAGGTCACGCTGGCCCAGGATGGCCATGAGGCCCTCGAGCGCGCAACGTCTGAGTCGTTCGGTCTGGTGCTCACCGACGTGAACATGCCAGGCCTCGACGGCATCTCGCTGGTGCGGGCTCTGCGCGAACGTGACGCGTATCGGTACGTTCCCATCATCGTCATCACCACCGAGTCTTCGGCTGAGTTCAGGTCTCGGGGTCGAGAGGCGGGTGCCACCGCCTGGATCGTCAAGCCGTTCAACTCGGCGCGACTCGTCGAGACGGTGCGGCGGGTTCTGGCGTGACGCAGGGCGGGCAAGGGTGAACCTCAACCTCGAGGCTTTTCTCGAAGCATTCTTCGAGGAGAGCGCTGAGCTTCTCGCCACGCTCGAGAGTGGGCTGCTGCGCGTCGAGAAAGGCCACAGCAGCGCCGATCTCGTCGATGAGCTCTTCCGCGCGGCGCACACGCTGAAGGGAAATGCCGCCACCTTCGGCTTTCGTGACGTGGTGAGCGTGACCCATCGCCTCGAGACCCTTCTCGCTCAGGCGCGCGAGAGCGGCGGGCGACTCGATCAACGGGCGGTGGGGGTGATGATCTCCACGGTCGATGGGGTGGGCGCCATGATGGCGTGTCTGCGAGAGAACCGAGCGGTGCCCCCCGACGACGTGAGGCGCCTCATCGATGACCTGCAGCAGCTGGGTGACCGTGCCTCGGGGTCACCGCCCGAAGACGCGAACCCTGCCTCCATCGTCCTGCATCCGGGCTGGCGCATCACCCTTGTGCCGCGTGAGGCATTGATGCGCAGGGGCAATGACCCGATTCTCATCTTCAGGGCGCTCGAGAGCCTGGGCACCCTGAACGTCGAAGTCGACCTGTCGAACCTTCCCGGCCTCGACGACCTGCAACCCGCGTCGCTGCACGTTGCCTGGACCCTGGTTCTCGAGGGAGATGTTCCTCGAGATCTGGTTGAGGAGATGTTCGACTGGGTTCTCGACGATTGTGATCTCACCATCGAGCCGCTCACCCCTGCCGCCACCTCGGCCAGAGGCGTGCAGGCCCCATCCGCCTCAGCGCACCGCGAGGGAGAGGGCCACGCGTCGACCGCTGTGGTCCGATCGGTGCAAGACGGTGATCCTGAACCCTTTCCCCCCGCTGGCCGCGGGCCTGCCGCTGCCGACGAAGAGGTCCGGCCCGTGGCTCAAGATGCCAACGCGGTGCGCATCGCGGTCGACAAGGTCGATCGGCTCATCAATCTGGTGGGGCAGCTGTCTGTCACTCGATCTGTGCTCGATCGGCTGGTGGACGAGCTGCCCGATCACGTGCGCGCGCAGCTCTCCGAAGGGCTTCACGACCTGGCCCGACACACGCGTGACCTTCAAGACAGCGTTCTCGAGATCCGCATGCTGCCTCTCTCGTTTGTGACGCGTCGCCTTCCGCGCGTGGTGCGCGACATCTCGCGCACCCTTGGGAAGGAGGTCGATCTCAAGGTCATCGGCGAGGACACCGAGCTCGACAAGAGCGTTCTCGAGCGCATCAGCGACCCCCTCATGCACATCGTTCGCAACTGCCTCGATCACGGCATGGAGACGCCGGCTGAACGCGTGGCGAAGGGCAAGCCTCCTCGCGGCCGGGTCGAGATCCGGGCCGGTCATCAGCAGGGACGCGTGGTGGTGGAGATTGCCGACGACGGTCCTGGAATCGATACTCGAAAGGTGCTCGACGTCGCCCGTCGCAGAGGGATTGTCGGGCAGAATGAAGATCTGTCTCGCGACCGCGCGCTCGACCTCGTCTTCTCGCCTGGGCTCAGCACGGCGAATGCCGTGAGCGAGGTGAGCGGCCGGGGCGTGGGGCTCGATGTGGTGCGCCAGAACGTCTATGCGCTCGGGGGATCGCTCGAGGTCGAGAGCACGCCAGGCACGGGCACCTGCTTCACCATGCGTCTCCCGCTGACCCTCGCCATCATCGACGGGCAGTTCGTGCGCGCGGGTCGCGAGGTTCTCGTGCTGCCCCTCGTCTCCATCGTCGAGTGCCTCCCTGTCGATCCTGCGGGGTTCCGTTCGATGGGGGGAAGGCGCGGGCTCTACCGCTTTCGGGACACCTACATCCCCGTGGCACGTCTCGATCATCTCCTCGATATGGGTAACCCTGATCTCCAAGATGGGCGCGTGCTCGTTGTGGTGGAGTGGGGCAGTGAGCGTCGCGGCCTCATCATCGATGCGCTGCTCGAGCAGCAGCAGGTGGTGGTGAAGAGCCTCGAGCGGAACTTCCGCGACATCGATGGGATCATCGGGGGGGCTCTGCTGGGTGACGGTTCCATCGGTCTCATCGTCGACGTGGCGGGACTGGTGCGCCGCCGGTTTGTCACCATGGAGGGGCCAGGCCCCGCGCGAAACGGGCGCCGCGAGGGGATGTTGATGACGACAGGGAATGCTGAGCTGTGAGCGCTGCGCCTGATCTTCCCGTATCGAGGCCTGCCGGTGATTTGCCGGTGAGCGACAGCGTGCAGCTGCTGAGCTTCTTCCTGGGCGGCGAGGAGTATGCGGTTGACATCCTGCGCGTGCAGGAGATACGCGTGTGGGAACGCCCCACGCGTCTCCCCTCCGTTCCCCCGTTCGTCAAGGGCGTGCTCAACCTGCGCGGGGAGATCGTTCCCGTGGTCGATCTGCGCGAGCGCTTCGGTCTGCCGGCAGCGCCCTACGGAAAGCAGACCGTGGTTGTCGTTCTCCAGATCGAGGAAGCGGGGCGTCGGCGCGCCATGGGCGCGGTGGTCGATGGGGTGTCTGACGTCTACACCCTTGAGCGTGGAAACCTGCTCGAGGCGCCTCACGTGGGAGGCCCCATCGAGGCCGATTGCGTTCTCGGTCTCGGAACGGTAGGGGAAGCCATGCTCATCGTGCTCGACGTCGATCGTCTCTTTGCATTGAACCGACTGCTCGATGGCGCGCTTGTTGCAACGCGCCCTGAATCTATATCGCCTGGAGAGATGGCATGACACTCACCCAACGCCCCGGTGCAGGCAATCAAGATCTCGACCTCGGGGAGTGGGAGCGCCGCAAGGCCTTCGTGGCCTTCACCGAAGACGATGCCCGTCTCCTCGCGGGCTTTCATGAGCGTGCAAAGGCCTATGCCGACGAGATCATCGAAGCGCTCTACGAACGTCTTCTTGCCTTCGAGGAGACGCGCGCGTTCTTCAAAGACCCGCAGGTTCTCGAGCGTGCGAAGCGGAGCCAGCGTGACTACTTCGTTCGTCTGACTGGCGGCGAGTACGGCGAGACCTACTTCCGGAACCGAATTCAGGTAGGTCTCACGCATCATCGCATCGGCCTGACGCCGCGCTGGTACATGGGCATGTATGCCCACTACACTGAGCTCGTCACGTTGCGCATCCGCGCGGCCTACGCCAGCGACCCGGATACCGGCGATCGTGTTCTGTCGGCGCTGCTCAAGCTCATCTCTCTTGACAACGAGCTGGCTGTGAGCACGTATTTCATCGAGCGCGAGAAGGTCATCGCGCAGCAGTCCGCCACGTTTGCCGAGATGGCCGCAGACGCGAGGGCCGTGGCGGGCCTGGCCGACGATCTCTCTCGGTCCCGCAACACGGAGGAGATCGCGGCGACTGCGCTGTCGGTGCTGCGCAGCTCGTTCGGGTGGTCTTATGGCGCCTACTGGGAGATGGATGCGCAGGCATCCCTGCTTCGCTTCACGCTCGACTCCGGAAACATCGATGAGGCGTTCAGACGCGTCTCTCGCGAGACGACCTTTCGCCTGGGCGAGGGGCTCAACGGTCGCGCCTGGAAGAGCGGTGAGCTCATCCATGTCGAAGATCTCGCGTCGATGCACGATTGCCCTCGCTCTTCGGCAGCCGTGCGAAGCGGCGTTCGGTCGGGGCTCAGCATTCCCGTGGTCATCGATGGTGAGGTGACGGGGTGCCTCGACTTCTGTTCCACCGAGGTTGTCTTGCTCTCTGAGAGCCGCACGCAGGCATTGCGCAACGCGGTTCGCGTCATCTCTTTGGCCGTCTCGTCTGTATCGCAGCTGCGCGACGCGCGCCTCAAGGACGCACAGTTCCAGGCGTTCGCCGTCGAGGAGGCCTCCCGAGTGCTCAGCGCCATGGCCAACGGCGACCTGACCTGCGGCATGGAGGGGAGCTTCGATGGCGATCTGGCCACGCTTCAGCGTGATCTCTCGCGCACCCAGGAGCGCTTGCGCGAGACGGTGTCACAGATCCGCGAGGCATCGCTGAGCGTGGCGCGGGCCGCCGGAGAGATCAATTCGGCCAGCGCTGATCTCAGCCACCGCACCGAGATGCAGGCATCGTCGCTCGAGCGGACCGCCGCCACCATGGAAGAGCTCACCTCCACCGTTCGTCAGAACGCAGACAACGCCACCCGCGCCTCCGAGCGGGCGGCGGTGGCGCGCTCAGAAGCCGAGAAGGGTGGAAACGTGGTGTCTCGCACCATCGACGCGATGAGCGCCATAAAAGGCAGCAGCGCGCGCATCGGCGACATCATCTCGACGGTCGACGAGATTGCCTTCCAGACCAACATCCTTGCGCTGAACGCCGCCGTGGAGGCGGCGCGGGCGGGTGATCAGGGTCGCGGGTTTGCTGTGGTGGCTTCTGAGATTCGCAGCCTGGCGCAGCGCAGCGCGGCTGCCGCCAAGGAGATCAAGGTGCTCATCCGCACCAGCGTCGAGCGGGTCGAGGAGGGGTCTGTGGCGGTCACAGAGTCCGGGAAGGCCCTCGAAGTCATCGTGTCCGAAGCGGCTCGGGTGAGCGAGCTGGTCTCAGAGATCGCATCCGCCACTCGTGAGCAGTCGGTTGGGGTCGAGCAGGTTGGGCAGGCCCTGGCTGGGCTTGAGCAGGTGACGCAGCAGAACGCCGCCATGGTCGAGGAATCTGTGGCATCGGCAGATTCTCTCGAGAACCAGGCCCAGAAGCTTCGTGGCCTCACCGATTTCTTTCACGTGGGCTCAGAGCGGGTCGATGAAGAAGAGCGATACCCCACGCGTGTCATGCCTGCGTTCCGAGAAGACGTGGGTGAGAGCCGCGCGGGTCGGGCGGTGGGGCGCGATCGCGGTGTACGACGCGCAGACAGCTGGCCCGAGAGCGACACGCAGCGATCAGGGGTGCGAGAGCCGCGCCGCGCCGACTCCTTCTCTGACTCCGGGGTTCGAAGCTCGCGCAGCATCACGCCGCGTCCTCGCGGCTTTCGCGCCGATCGCCCCGCGACGGGCAGCGATGCGTGGGAAGACTTCTGAGTTGAGTGTTCCCACGGGTCATCTGCTCGCTCCATGAGCGACGCGTGCACGTTCCGCGCGGAAGACTTCGAGCTGCTCCGGCGTCGCGTCTTCGAATGGTCGGGCATCGAGCTGCGTGACGGCAAGGAGATGATGGTCTACCGTCGTCTCGCGGGGCGCGTCGAATCGCTGGGGCTGCGTGGCTTCACCGACTATCTCGATCGCGTGGAGGTCGATGTGGCCGAGAGAGCGGTGTGCGTGAACCTGCTCACCACCAATCTCACATCGTTCTTTCGTGAGCCTCAGCATTTCGAGACCCTCGCACACGAGGTCTTGCCTGCGCGGCTGGCCGCGAATGCCGCTTCGAGACGCTTGCGCATCTGGTCTGCGGGGTGCGCCACCGGGGAGGAGCCCTGGTCGCTGGCCATGGTGGTGGCGGAGACCCTGCCTGATCTCGAGCACTGGGATGCCCGCATACTCGCCACAGACATCAACATCGACGCGCTCGACGTCGCGCGTGACGGGGTGTATTCGATGAGCGCGGCTGAACGCGTCTCGCCGGAGCGGTTGCAGCGCTGGTTTCGACGCGGGCGGGGCGTGCACGAGGGCCAGGTGTGCGTCAAGCCGGAGCTTCGCGGGCTCGTCGCCTTCAAGCAACTGAACCTCATCGAGTCGTGGCCCATGCGGGGGCCTTTCGATGTGATCTTCTTTCGCAATGTATCGATCTACTTCGATCGCGGAACGGCCCGTCGCATTCAGGAGAAGATGGTCGAGCTGCTGGCGCCGGGCGGGTACCTCATGGTGGGGCATTCAGAAGCGCTGCTCGATCTCTCGGGGGCCACTGAGTGGCTGGGCAGCACGACCTATCGAAAGGTTGCGCGCCCGTGATGCCTCCGCGAATCTTTCAGGTGGGCGCCTGCGAGCGGTACTACAACAATCGGCGCCGTCGCTGGTGCGTCACGCTCGGCACGGGAGCCTGCTATGTGACTGACGAGGACGATGTGCTCACCACCGTCCTCGGATCGTGCATCGCGGCCTGTGTGCGCGATCCCCTGCGGGGGGTGGGGGGCATGAACCACTTCCTGCTGCCCTTCGTGGAGCGGGCCCTGCCCGATCAGGCAGAGCTGGCCACGCGATACGGCGTGCACGCCATGGAGCTTCTGGTGAACGAGGTCATGAAAGCGGGAGGACGCCGCAGCGATCTCGAGGTGAAGCTCTTCGGCGGTGCGTCGCTCACCGCGCGGCGCGGGGACAGTGGCCGTCGCAACATCGAGTTCGCCTACGATTACCTCAAGACCGAGGGGCTTCGCCTCGTCTCCTCTGATGTGGGAGACGTGACCCCGCGCCGCCTTGAGTTTCATCCGCGCAGCGGCAGGGCGCGCGTGCTGCGTCTCGAGGCGGTTCGCGTTCCTTCTCTGACAGAGCAGGAGCTGCGCTTCCGGCGCGACCTCGAGCGCGCACCCATCGACGGTGACGTTGAGCTGTTCTGAGCATGGGCGTGCGCGTGATGATCATCGATGCATCGGGGGTAGCCCAGGCCGTGGTGCGGGCAGCCCTCGAGCTCGAGCGCGATATCGAGGTGGTGGGCGTCGCGTCTGACGGGGCGGAGGTCGATCATCGCATCGATGTGCTGTATCCGGACGTCATTGTTCTCGATGCGGGTCTGCCCGAGCGCGCTTCTCTGTCTCTGCTGAGCGATCTGACGGCGCGACGATCGGCGCCGGTGGTGATGGTTCGTGCCGTCGGCAGAGAGCTTGATGAGATCGACGCCGAGGCGCATCGACGAGGGGCTTCAGCCTGCGTCATCAAGCCGATGTCGACGAGCGGCGGCGATGTCGTCGGTGCCGCGGTGCGCTTGCGCGCGGCGGTTCGTGAGGCCGCCAGCGCGGTTCGTCAGCGATTGCGCGAGGCCGCTCGCCAGGGAGGCCTCAAGCCGCGTGAGCCCTTGATTCGCGATTCGCTTCAGAGCTGCGCGCTGGTGGCGTTCGGCGCTTCCACGGGGGGGGTCGAGGCGTTGCAGCAGGTGCTCAGGGGACTTCCCAGGCAGTTTCCTCCCGTTGTGCTGGTGCAGCACATGAGCATCTCGTTTCTTCCCGCCTTCACCCGCCGTCTTGGCGAGGTCACCGGTCGACCCTGCCTCGAGGCGGTCGATGGCGCAGTTCTGCAACGTGATCACGTCTACGTGGGCACCGGCCATCTGCATGTCATCGTGCAGCGGTGCGAGCCCCTGCTTCGGATCCGTTTGGTGGACGACGATCCGGTGGGGGGGCATCGTCCCTCCGTCGATGTGCTGTTCACCTCGGTTGCCGGTGCCGTGGGCCGACAAGCAGTGGGTGTGCTGCTCACGGGCATGGGCTCTGATGGCGCGGCGGGTCTCGAGGCCATCAGCCGCGCACACGGCTATACCATCGCACAGGACGAGGCGACCAGCGTGGTCTGGGGCATGCCGGGGGCTGCGGTTCGCCGCGGTGCCGCCCAGATGCTGGTGCCTCTCGGAGCCATTGCCGAGGTCGTGACACGCTGCGTGCAGCAGCTCGAGCGCCGCGTCGTCTGATCGGCCGGCTCGTTGCGCTTTCTCGCGTCTACCGCTGACGTGGAAGGCTCAGGGAATCGGCTTGATGGCCAGGCCGTCCTTGTTGAAGAACGCCAGCAACCCCCCCTTGCGCGAGAACCTGATCACGCCGGGCCAGACGTCGCTCAGCCCAGGCATGGGGTGCAGCCCCCACGCGTCTGTGTCGTGAGCATACCAGGTGGTCATCTTGCGGCCGGCGAGATCGATGGTGCTCACCAGCAGGGTGGCGCCGTCTCGTGACATGTAGGGGTACAGATAGACCTTCTTCGGTTCCCCGATGGTCCATTTCTTGTTCGCGGCCACGTCGAACACCACGGTGCGTCCCACGTCGCGTGATTCGCGCATGCAGGCCACGGCACGGCCCGCACCGGCGGCGACGAGGTCGACGCGGTACGCGGCGCGGTCGAGCAGCTTCAGGCTCTTCTGGTCACCGGTGAAGGCGTAGAGCCGCTTGTCGTTCTTGGCGCCGAGAACGTAGTAGGCCTGATCGGTGGCATACCACACCTCCATCGCCCAGCCCAGGGTCGTGCGGAACAGGGTGCTGATGTCGAGCACGTTCTCGAAGGCGTCGAGACCGCTCTTCGAGGGGTCGATGGCCGCAACGGCCTGACTCGTGGTCATCTGCTCCTTGTCGTAGAAGTAGCCGGGGGCGTGGATGCGACCCTTCTCGAGGAAGAACACCATCGATGTGGCGCGAAACCCGGGCTGGCCCTTCGCGTGGGCGAAGACGGTTCGCACCTGGCGTGTGGCGATGTCGACGGCGACGAAGCGGGTTCCAAAGCCTCCCATGCAGACCACGGTCTTGCTGTCGGCTGTCCAGGCGTAGTTCTCGAGCGAAGGCAGGGGCAGGAACACCGCATCGGCGGTGACCTTCTTCGATGCCAGGTCGAGCTTGAAGATGAACAGCTTGTAGACGTGCCCCTTCGCGATCTCCTTGGCGTCGGTGATCTTCTGGTGGCCGATCATCATGGTCTCATCGTTGGAGACTGCCCCTGGGGCGAACTCGCGCAGGTCGACCCCCATCTTCACGAGCTCCTCGGACGAGACGAAGATGCCCGAATCCTTGGGGCTTGGGGCGGCCCAGCCGCAGCGAGCCATCAGGTTCAGAAGAAGGATTGCCGTCAGTACAACGCGTGCGCGCATGAAATGTGCTCTTCTCTTTGATATCGGACAAGGCTTCGAGGCGATGTTCGGCTCGCCCTGCGACCCAGCGACAGCAAACGGGGGCGCCATCTCTGGCGCCCCCGTGATGCTGCGAACGTCGCGCTGATCAGCGCTTGGTGACGCGGGTGGCCTTCTGCAGGTCGAACGCGGTGGGGAACCAGTCCCACATCGCCTCGCGCTTGCCGTTCATCACGAAGGTGCTCTTGAAGGCCTGGTGCTTGCAGCCGATCTCGGTGATCTTGAGGTCTTGAACCGTGGCGACCTCGTCCTTGTCGACCTTGGCGTTGCTGTTGCGGTCGACCCACACGTAGAGGCCCTTCAGCTCGGACCCCGTGAGGCGACCGTCATTGTTCTTGTCGCGCAGGCTCAGCTTCTGGAAGCCGTCGTCATAGCCGTTGGCCTGCCCGAAGAGGCATCCACCGTCGACCGTGCCGTCAGCGCGGGGCTCGAACAGCAGGCCCTGCGATGGGCCGAGCCATTCCACGGCCATCTCGAAGCCGTTGCCGCGGATGTCGAACAGGGCGAGGCGATTGCCCTTCACTCCTGAGTGGGGGAGCCACTGACCGCCTGAGGCATCGAGCTTGCCCGAGCCCTTGAGATCGAGCACGATGGGGCTCACGTACTGCGCCTGGGTGATCCAGTAGGTGGTGTACGTGGTGTTGGCGGTGAGGTTCTGGTAGAAGTTGTTCGTCACCGTGTCGACGTTGGTGTTGGTGTTGGTGTTGGAGTTGGTGTTTACGTTGATGTTGGTGTTGGTGTTGATGGCCAGCACGACATCGCCCGAGCCGATGGTGCTCGTGGTCACGTCCGTGGTGGTCTGGTACGAGGTCTGATACGAGGTCTGGTACGAGGTGTTGTATGACGTCGTCGTGGTGTGCTGCACGGCAGAGACGGTGCCATAGCTCGTCGACTGGTCGATCGAGGTGCTTGTTCCCGCGTTGCGATCGGGCAGGTACACGTGCGGGTTCCACGCGTTGGCGTCGCCCGAGTTGGTGTAGGCGGGACCCTGGGTGAGCAGCTCGAGGCCGGTGCGATAGTTGTTGTGGCTGTACGTGATCCAGCCGACCTCGGCGGAGCCGTGCCCATATTCGTACGCGTAGCCGTACGCGGTGTATCCGAGGTCGAAGGTGCCCACAAATTTGTCGGCCAGCGTCGTCGAGGTCGATGAGCTCGACGTGCTGTTCGAGGTCGAGCTCGAGGTCGACGTCGTGGTGCTGCTGCTGCTGGTGCTGGTCTGCTGAACGCTGCTGCCCGCGGCACCGGCGTGCGCGCTCAGCGGACTTGCCAAGGCCAGGGCCAGCGCGATGGATGCAACCTTCTTGTTCATGTGAACCTCCCCGTTCGTCGCCCTTCGCTCGGGCGCTTTCTTCTCTCTCAGCATAGCAGGGAGATGACGGCTTGAACAGCACGGAAACGTTAGGCTTCTTTAAGAAACTGGCGATTGTGACGACTTCTTAATCGATGTCCGACGCGAGAAGGTGGGTTTGGCAGCGATGTGCAGGCCAGGCTCGAGGCCTGGGGTGGCCCTCTCGAGACGGGCGCTATGATTGCGTCTTCTTGCGCTGCTCGCGCGACCAGGCTCCTGTTCGGGGCTGCAGCTCGGGAGGCAGATCGAACTGGCGGAACACCTTGCGCATCCACAGCGACGGCACGTAGAGAATGATGAGGCCGAGCAGCGAAAGTCCGACCATCGACAGCAGGCTGGGATGCCAGGACTCGCGGTGAACGGGCTTGCGCGGTCGAGGGGTGGGGGTGGCCGCAGGGCGGCCGCCATCACGCTTTTCACCGAGGCTCGGGTCGGGCGTGGGAGATGTCTCCACGGGAGGGAGCTCGGGAACGGTCACCTCCTGACCGGGGGTCTGCGGCGCGAACGGGCACCAGCCGGGTCGCGCGTCGACGACAAGGAGGGCGAGGAACAGTGCCAGCGCCAGGGCTGCACTTCTCAGATGTCTTGCCACGCCCTTACGGTGGTCCATCCGGATACGGTGGGTGGGGCCGTCTGCTGGTAGGGCGGCTGCCACGTCTGATTCACAGGGAAGTTCGCCGGCGCCGTGGTCTGCGTCAGTCGGGGATCTTGATAGAGCAGCTGCTTCTTCGAGCCGATATTGACGATCATGCATTCCTGGCGCCCCACCTGCGAGCCGTAGCTGACCACGTTGCGCGAGCCCCCGTCGCCGAGAAGACCCGCGATGGCGTAGTTCGATACCACGTAACCGTCGATCCTGGTCACAGGTGTGCAGTAGTTGGTGTACGACGACGCGCTGCTCGGGAACTGGTCGAAGAAGCTGCTGGTGAACGTCTGGGTGCTGTAGTTGCCGCTCGAATCCTGGCGCGACGCGAACTGGAAGTCTCGGGTGTAGTTGTAGGCCTGGGTGTAGCGCCCGTTGCCGTCGGTATCCTCACCTGTTCCCGGAACCACCGAGTAGCCGTTCGGAACCACGGCCTGACCGTTGCTTATGGTGAGGTCAGACCACTGCACGTTCCCGTTCGAGTCTTGTATCTGAACGGTCCACTTGGCATCGTTCTCCTTGGAGTCGTTGGGGTTCGACTGCTTGGAGTTCACGACGCTGTCGAGACCGGCGTCTTCGTGGTTGTCGTTCACCTTCTGGCCGGTGACGGGGTCGGTGTAGTTCAGCCACGCCATGACCTGCGAGTTCCAGTTTGAAGAGGTCACGTCGCCATAGACCACCGACCCGCCTGCCACGTACGACACGAGGCTGGCGCTGGTGTAGTCTGAGGCCGTCGGGGTGGGCGCCGCCACGGGCGTGGTGGACGAGCCGTTCCCTGTCTGACCGTTTGTGGGGTAGTCGTACGGTGGGGCCGACGTGGGGCCGTCGCCCCCCTTGTACTGCACGTTGCCCGCGACGTACATGTTGCGACCCGCGTAGAGGCTGCCGCGCCCCTCGATGAGCCCTTGCATCACGATGTTGCCCTTCACCACCACGGGCCCGTTGATGGCGATGACGTCGACGGTGGGCTTGCCGTTGACGCTCAGGTTCTGGTTGTAGCCGGCCACCATCTGCGAGATGGGCGTGCCTGCGAGCACCACGTTCTCCTTCTGCCCGCTCCCGGTCGTGCCGTAGGTGCCCGTGGTTGTGATGTTGCGTGAGCTGATGGGAACCGAGGCCAGGGTGAACGGGTTGGTCGACGTCACCTCATAGGTGTTCATCTTCAGGGAGGGGGGCTGGTTGGTGACGGGGTCCCTCCAGTTCGCCACGGTCTGTGACATGAGCGATCCGCTCTCGTTGGCGATGTCATTCAGGTTCATGGGAACCTGCATCTTCCCCACGTTCGACACCGGTGAGGGCTGAGGGGCGGCGCTGCCGCCGGCCGATGCCAGGGTGCCGTAGTTCGGATTGGGGTTGCTCTGGCCGGGTGTATTGGTGTGTACGCTCAAGGAGGCGAAGGGGCTGCTGTAGGTGCTCGACGCATTCGGATCGTTGTACATGGTGCCGTTCACGTTCACCGGCGCCATGTTGGTGGGATTCACCCCGAGGTACGTGCCGCTGCCGAGGATGTCGAAGTTGCCGTTGGCTCCCGTGTTGCCGAAGATGAGGGCCTGACCCTGT
This sequence comes from Pseudomonadota bacterium, assembly GCA_010028905.1. Taxonomy (NCBI): domain Bacteria; kingdom Pseudomonadati; phylum Pseudomonadota; species Pseudomonadota bacterium. The sequence continues at coordinate 32,588 of RGZZ01000011.1, forward strand.
GAGAAGCCGGACCACCAGGCCCAGTGGTTCATGAAGTAGGCGTAGTTGAACACGGGGGAAGGTCCGGAGGGGGGGGCCACGGTGGTGGCGGTGGAGACGGTTCCACTGAGGGTGTAGACCAGCTTCACCGTGCGCGTCAAGCCTGGAACGTTGAGCGTCCAGCCCGTCGAGGAGATGATGACGCTGCCCGCCACAGACTGCGTGTTGTTGGCCGTGTTCGTGCTCATGACCTGAGTGCTCGACTGTATGGTGACCGTGGCGTAGCCGATCACCGAGCCGGCGGCGTTGTATATGGTCTGGTTCGAGAGTGCGCCGCTGCCCTGGGCGGCTTGCCCCGCGTTCACCGGCATCTGGGGGTCGTTCTTGGCGGTGGCGTTCTGGGTCAGGTCGAGCTTGCGCAGGTAGTCCTCGAGCAGCTCGGCATGCCGCATGGCGGCAGCCTCGGCTACGTAGCGCGCCTGGGTCGAGATCATCTGGTGATTGACCATGAAGATGGTGTTGTTCGACCGAATCAGCACCGCCGTGACAAAGAACAGGCAGAGCGACAGGATGATGAGGACCGTGATGAGGGCGACGCCGCGTTTTCTTGTTCGCATGTTCATGGATTCCTCAGCAAGACTTGGGTGCCGTACTCGATGTACGATTCGGGAAGCTTGCCCGTCTCGTGGGTTAAGGTCGAGTCTTCTCGCCAGCCGTTCAGACCTGTTTCGTCGGGCTTGGCCTTTACCTTGGCGTAGATCTGCAGCAGCCCGCACGCGAAGGGGCTGGTGGAATAGCCCGTGTTCACCTTGTAGCCGCTGGGCAGCATCGGATCGGCGAGCTGGGGGCCGAGCCAGAACGCCACCTCACCCGTGGGAATGACGATCTCGTAGGCCTGCCCGTTGCTGGGGGTCTCCTGGCGGATGAGTGCCAGACCCGTGGGGCTCTGAGCGTTGTACTGGAACGACTTCAGGGAGTACTCCACCGTCTTCGCGCCCAGGGTGTAGGTGATGTCGTTGAACCAGCCAGGAGGCTGCTGGTTGTTGATGGTCGGCGGTTTCGAG